>JAPXTT010000065.1:0-6708 GCA_033812395.1 Leucobacter sp.
GTATGGCCGTACGGGGGAGTAGTGCCCCGTAGAGTGGTGTAACGAGCCCGGGACAAACCGGCCCGCTGAAACACCAGCGTGGCCACCGGGGACACCTTCGAGGAAACCTTCACATCCCACTCGAAAGGCATCACACCGATGACCACTCCCTCTATTGTCGACCCTGCCACCGTCCTCACCCAAGCGCTGGGCGACGCCTCGCCAGATCTCATGCGCACCCTGCTGCAATCCATGATCAACACGCTCCTCTCAGCCGAAGCAGACCAGGTCTGCGGCGCCGAATACGGCAAGCCCTCTGCTGACCGAGTGAATTCCCGCAACGGTTACCGCACCCGTGAACTCGATACCCGTGTCGGAACCATAGACGTCGCGATCCCGAAGCTGAGGCAGGGCACGTATTTCCCCGAGTGGCTCCTCGAACGCCGCAAACGCTCCGAAGCCGCGATGATCACCGTCGTCGCTGACGCCTACCTCGCCGGCGTCTCTACACGCCGCATGGACAAACTCGTCAAGACTCTTGGTATTCACGCACTCTCGAAGTCGCAGGTCTCCCGTATGGCGGGCGAGCTGGACGAGCATGTGCACGAGTTCCGCACCCGCCCATTGGGCGAGGCTGGACCGTTCACGTTCGTCGCGTGTGATGCGCTCACCATAAAAGTGCGCGAGGGCGGCCGCGTCGTGAATACCGTCGTGCTCGTCGCGACCGGCGTCAACCATGACGGGCATCGCGAGGTACTGGGGGTGCAGGTATCGACCAGCGAGACCGCGATGGCGTGGAACATGTTCTTCGCGGACCTTGTCGCGCGCGGCCTCACCGGGGTGAAGCTCATCACCTCTGACGCGCACGCAGGTCTCGTGGAGGCGATGCGCGCGAATTTCCCCGGGACGTCGTGGCAGCGCTGCCGCACCCATTACGCGGCGAACCTGATGACGGTGTGCCCGAAGTCGATGTGGCCGGCAGTGAAAGCGATGCTGCATTCTGTCTACGACCAACCCGACACAGCAAGTGTCGGAGCCCAGTTCGACCGGCTCCTGGACTACGTGGCCGAGAAGCTCCCCGATGTGCACGAACACCTCGACGAAGCTCGAGCGGACATTCTCGCGTTCGCTGAGTATCCGAAAGATGTGTGGCAGCAGATCTGGTCGAACAACCCGAACGAACGATTGAATCGTGAGATCCGGCGGCGCACTGACGTGGTGGGGATCTTCCCGAACCGGGACGCGATCACCCGACTCGTCGGGGCGGTGCTTGCAGAGCAGTCTGATGAGTGGGCTGAGGGGCGACGCTACCTCGGTCTCGAAGTCCTTGCACGCTGCCGGCTCTCCCTGGTGCCAGAGATCTCCGAGGAGGAGGTGGTCACTGGGCTCCCACTGGCGTTAAGCGCATAACTTGACCAGTTTCTTGAAGATCATTCGTTACACCACTCCACGGGACTTGACCAAAGCACATAACGCACGAGAAAGCACACGAATATCCGAGAATCGTGTGCTTTCTCGTGCGTTATGTGCAATTCAGTCGCCCATGAAGACTGATGCTTTTGCAACCAGAGCATCAGCACCCAGGGTACTTTCGCGTTGGCGCATTTCACCCGCGGCGAGCACGCTTGATGCGTGCCAAAGATTCATTCACCAGCCGCCGAGCAAATCGGCAACCGGGTTCGTCTCGCGCGCAATGAGCGTCAGATTTCACTCGAGGATCTTGGCCACCTCTCTGAGGTGAACTGGACGACCATTGGCAAGATTGAGCGCGGCACATCGAGCCCAACTGTCGAATCACTCGTTCGCATTGCAGACGCACTCGAGATCGACCCCGGCACTCTCATCAGCGGCCTCACCGCAAACGATTACGGCGAGCGTCAGCACCAAATCACCGCCCGTGAGCTCATTGCCATGCGGCGCGGCGGCAGTCAATAGGCGCGGCGATCCCTCGCTGCCGCTCGGGCAACCACCAGCAGTCGTGACCCGAAAACGCTACCGGCGCACAAACATCGGCACCCAACGCCAGAACCCGAGTGCGCCAAGCAGGGCAATCACGCCCATCGCCCCAGTCGCAACACCGAGTGTCGAGACTGCGGCGAGCGCCGAGAACAGCATGGGCGCAGCCGCACCGCCTGCGTCGTTCAGTGTGCGCCACGAACTCAGAAATGGCGCGGGGTCATGCTGCGGTGCGACGTCTGCACCGAGCGTCAGCAAAATTCCGCTCGAGAGGCCATTGCCGACGCCGATGACTGCGGCGAACATCGCGAACCACATTGCGGCGTCTGGCAGATCGTGCGTCAGCGCGAGCGCCACAAACCCCGAGCCCATGAGCAGCATCGCGGGCATAACCGCCCAGAGCCTGCCAAGGCGATCCATCACCTGACCGCTGGCATAGAACAGCGCAAAGTCAATCGCCCCGGCGACGCCCACCACGAGCGAGATCGTGTGCGCATCGAGACCGATCGAGAGCCCCCACAGCGGCAGCACAACCTGGCGAGCAGAGCGCACTGCGGCAAGCGATGCGGCAGCAATGCCGAGCCGTGCGAGTACGCGCCGAAATCGCACCATGGTGCGAAAGACGCCCTCACTTCGCGGTGCATTGTTAGACACGGGCTGGTCGGCATCGCCCGGCAGACGAATGTTGCCGGTAATCGCCTCTCCCGTGTCAGCGGGCTGCTGCAGCGACCTCGCCCGCCGAGCATCGGCATCGGCCTGCTCGGCCTGCTCGGCCTGCGCCGCTTCAGCTTCAAGCACGCGCTCTGGGTCTGGCCCGAGCAGCACAAGCAGCACGCAGGCAATGAGGCACACCGCGAGGCACCATGCCGCCGATGCAGTTGTTCCGGTGAGGCCGAGCAGCAGGGCGGCGATGAAGGGGCCAGCAAACATGCCGAATCGAAAGGTGCCCCCGAGCAGTGCGAGCGCCCGCGCGCGAAATGAGAGCGGTACCTTCGTGGTCATGAAGGCGTGTCTCGCTAGCCCGAAGGCTGCAGCACAGATACCGATCAGAAACACTGAGGCAGCAAGCAAGCCGAGGCTAGGCGAGAAGATGAGCCCCATCGCCCCAGCGAGTGCGATCGTGCCCGCAATTGCCATGGTAAGCCGCTCGCCGACTCTTGCGACGAGCCAGCCGGCAGGAATATTGCCGCAAAGCTGACCGATCACCAGAGCCGAAGCGATCAGGCCAGAAGTCGCAAGGTTTGCCCCTAACCGCGCGGCAACAACCGGAATGAGCGGAATCACGGCCCCCTCGCCAATACCAAAAAGCGCGGTGGGCCCGTAGATCATGGGGGCAAAGCGAAGCAGCAGTTTGCTCGCCGAATCGGCCATGATCCACTCCTGACACTCGCCGCTACATACCAACCGTACCTGCCAGCCGGCATGTGATGTCTTGAGCGCAGCAGAACGCGCCGAAAGAATACGTTAACCAGGTTTTCGACCGATTTCAGGCCTGATTTTGGCTCATTTTTCGGGTTAACGTATTCACGCGGCGAACGAATGGTTCAGATGCCAGCTGCCGGCCACCAGCTCTCGAGTTTGTCGAGATACCCGGTGACCGGCAAGCTACCCGCTACCCGCTACCCAAGCGAAGGGGTCGACCCTACGCTAGTCACCTCTAGCGCGTCGCCACCGTCGGCGAGCGACACGCGCACCGCCTGGCCATCTCGCACCTCTCCAGAAAGGATCGCCCGAGCCAAGCGGTCGTCGATCTCTTTCTGCATGAGGCGCCTCAGCGGGCGCGCCCCGTAGACCGGGTCATACCCACGCGCCGCGAGCCATGCCCGCGCCTCGGGAGTAACCCCGACGGTGAGCCGGCGATCCTCGAGCCGTGTTTGCAAGCGATCGATCGAGATATCGACAATCTGCGCAAGATCTTGCTCACTGAGTGGCCTAAAGATGACCATCTCATCGAGACGATTCACGAACTCGGGCTTGAACGCGCGGCGCACGGTCTCACGCACCGCGTCTTCCTTCTCAACCCACGGCATGTCGGGGTCGATGAGATACTGCGAGCCCAGGTTCGAGGTCAAAATCAAAATCACGTTTCTGAAGTCGACCGTGCGACCCTGGCCGTCGGTGAGCCTACCGTCGTCGAGCACCTGCAGCAGCACGTCGAACACCTCGGGGTGAGCCTTCTCAACCTCGTCGAGCAGCACCACCGAGTACGGCCTGCGCCGCACTGCCTCGGTGAGCTGACCGCCCTGCTCGTAACCGACATAGCCGGGGGGCGCCCCGACCAGGCGCGACACCGAGTGCTTCTCGCCGTACTCACTCATGTCGATGCGTACCATCGCGTGCTCGTCATCGAAGAGAAACTCGGCGAGCGCCTTCGCGAGTTCGGTCTTACCGACGCCCGTGGGGCCAAGAAACAGAAACGAGCCGGTTGGCCTGTTGGGGTCGGCAATGCCCGCGCGGGATCGCCTGACGGCGTCGCTCACAGCGGTGACCGCGGCTGTCTGCCCGATCAGGCGTTTGCCAAGTTCGCTCTCGAGCGCAAGCAGCTTTTCTGTCTCACCCTGCAGCAGGCGGCCTACCGGAATGCCGGTCCACGCAGCGACCACACCAGCGATGTCTTCGTCGGTGACCTGATCGTTGACCATGCGGCCCTCGCCGTCGGCCTCTGCCGCAAGCCCATCTTGTTCGGCGCGCTCTGCCTCTGCGAGCTGCTTCTCAATCTCTGGCAGCTGCCCGTAGCGAATCTTTGACACCTTGCCGAAGTCGCCCTCGCGCTCGGCAATCGCCTCTTCGACTTTCAGCTGGTCGCGCTTCTCGCGCAGCTCGCCGACGCGGTTGAGCGCCGCGCGCTCTTGCTGCCAGCGCGCCTCGAGCACGTCGAGGTCTGCCTGCTTTGCCGCGAGATCTTCTCGCAGCTTTTCGAGCCGCTGCTTCGAAGCGTCGTCTTTCTCTTTCTTGAGCGCAAGCTCTTCGATCTTCAGGCGGTCGACTGCGCGGCGCAGCTCATCGATCTCAACCGGGGCCGAGTCGATCTCCATGCGCAGGCGACTCGCCGCCTCGTCGATCAGGTCGATTGCTTTGTCGGGCAGCTGGCGCGCGGTGATGTAGCGGTTCGAGAGCGATGCTGCGGCAACGAGCGCCGAGTCGGCGATAGTCACCTTGTGGTGTGCCTCGTAGCGCTCTTTCAGGCCACGCAAGATTGCGACGGTGTCTTCGACGCTCGGCTCGCCCACATAGACCTGCTGAAAGCGGCGCTCGAGTGCAGCGTCTTTCTCGATGTATTCGCGATACTCGTCGAGCGTAGTGGCGCCGATAAGCCGCAGTTCGCCACGCGCAAGCATCGGCTTCAGCATCTGTGAGGCCGCAACCGAAGACTCACCGCCACCCGCACCCATGAGCGTGTGCAATTCATCAATGAAGGTGATGATTTTGCCGTCTGAGTCTTTGATCTCTTGCAACACAGCCTTCATGCGCTCTTCGAATTCGCCGCGGTACTTGGCGCCGGCGATCAGCGCAGAGATGTCGAGCGAGATGAGCTCTTTGTCTTTGAGCGACTCTGCCACATCGCCGGCGACGATGCGCTGAGCGAGGCCCTCGACCACTGCGGTCTTGCCCACACCGGGCTCGCCGATCAGCACCGGGTTATTCTTCGTGCGACGAGTCAGCACCTGACTCACGCGCCGAATCTCACTGTCGCGACCAATAACGGGGTCGAGCTTGCCGGTGCGTGCAACCTCGGTGAGGTTCACGCCGAACTGCTCGAGCGCGCTCTGTTCGCCGCCCTCGGCGGCTGGTTGCCAATTTGCCTGCATGGGACCTCTCCTGTGTCAAAACGGTGTGGCGAGCACGTTGGTCTTGCATCGCCACAAACTTGAGTTATGTTGACTCAAGTTTAGCAAATGGGTCGAAATTGTGCCAGCACATACATCTGTCGGTCACTGACCGTTCGCTGTGAAACACCGCCCACAATTTCTGCACCCCGCCACCCCGATTCGCGCCACGCTTCGCTCATCTCGTACGCACCGTCGCGCACAAGCGGGCCGCAAGCGGGCCGCAAGCCTCGCTCTACTGGTACCGTCGAACACTCGAAAGCCACCACATATGAACGCAGCATCGCCGTCACCCTCTGCATCACACGCCCCTCAAGCGCGCCCCGGCACCGGTCAACCAAAGAAGGTCGGCGCACTCTGGTTCACGCTTTTCACAGTCGCCTGGGTGCTCATCTGGACTGTGCAGCTGACTCCGCTGCAGCTACTGCTGCCGCTGCAGCTCGACACCTCTGACAGTGAGGCGGGCTGGGTCGCGGGGGTGGTTTCGTCAGGCTTGGTGCTCGGCGTAGGCGGGCTTGCGGGCGTCATCGCCGGCCCGATTGCGGGCGCACTTTCAGATCGCAAGCAGGGGCCTCGACCGCGCCGCATGCCATTCGCCTTAATTGGCATCTGGATCACCGCGGCATGCCTGCTGCTCACAGGCATCAGCACCACCCCACTCACGATTGGCGCCTCGTGGGTCGGCGTCTCGGTCGGAGTTGCGATTGCATCTGCCGCGTTCACCGCAATGATTGCCGACCAACTTCCCGTCGCACAGCGCGGTGCGGCCTCATCCGCCGCGTCTTCTGCGCAGGCCGTCGGCATCGTGGTGGGAGTCGGCACCGTGGTGCTTCTCGGTCTAGGTGTCTTTGACGGCTACCTGGTGCTCTCAATCGCGATGGCCTTGGTCGGTACCGCCGCGGCGCTTCTGCTGCCAGACCCCGCGAAGGTAAACCTCGAACCCCAG
>JAPXTT010000066.1:0-6689 GCA_033812395.1 Leucobacter sp.
TTGTTGCAGAGAGTGGGCAAGCTCGCAGGTGTCGATGCCGTTACTAGTGCCCAAGCGAACGGGGCAGCTTCGCTCTCGCCATCGAAACCCGAAGTAAAGCACCTGATCGACGAAGAGCTTGGAGACTGGCTCAATAAAGCTGATCGCCCCGCGCTGGTGATTCACGAGAGCCTCGTCGGTTTCGAGGTCGGCCTCGCAACTCCTGACGAGATGATCACTTTCCACTGGCAGCCCGGTGGGCGTGACTACGCACTCTTCGAGCAGTGGCTGGCTTCAGACGCACCCAAGGTGTGCTGGGATGCCAAGCATCAGATGCGCCTTGCTGCCAAGGCGAGCTCGGAGCTGAATGGGGTGAGCGGAGACACCGCACTGGCGGCCTGGCTGTTGCGACCTACCAGCCCTGAGAAGACTCTCGCTGATGCGGTGCTGCGCTTTCTCGGTGAGCAAATTCCTGTTGGCGACCCCAATCAGCTGATTCCAGAAGAAGGCTCGGTAGCTGGGCCAGAGGTGCAAGCTTGGTATCTTGTGCGAGCAAACTTAGAGGCCGAGCGCCGCTTCGAAGGGCGCACCGCCTCGGTCTACGCTGACATCGAGCTGCCACTGACGCCCGTGCTGCACGCGCTCGAACAGCGCGGCGTGCAGATCGACCTGCCGCTGCTGCAGGCGCACGAGGCCGAGCTGCGTGCCAAGGTTGCTGAGCTTGAGCAGCAGGCGTTCGCGGCGATCGACCGTGAGGTCAACCTGTCGTCGCCGAAGCAACTTCAAGAGGTGCTTTTCGAGCAGCTTGACATGCCGAAGACACGCAAGACAAAGAGTGGCTACACGACTGATGCCGCGGCGTTGGCTGACCTGCAGGTAAAGAACCCACATCCGTTCCTCGATGCGTTGCTGGCCCACCGTGACGCAAACAAGCTGCGGCAGATCGTAGAGACGCTCATCAAGGCAGTGCAGCCGAACGGCCGAATTCACACCACTCTGCTTCAGATTGGTGCGAGCACCGGCCGCCTCGCCTCGACCGACCCGAACCTGCAGAATATTCCGGTGCGCACAGAAGAAGGTCGTCGCATACGCGAGGCTTTTACCTATGCACCCGAGTACTACACCCTCATGACCGCCGATTACTCACAGATCGAGATGCGCATCATGGCGCACCTCTCAGCAGACCCAGGTCTCATTGAAGCGTTTAATAGGGGCGAAGATCTGCACCGTTTCGTTGGCTCACGAATCTTTGGCGTTGAGCCTGACCAGGTCACAAACGAAATGCGGGCTAAGGTTAAGGCGATGTCGTATGGCCTCGCCTATGGTCTTTCGGCGTTCGGCCTCGCAAAGCAGCTGAACATCACCGGAGCTGAGGCGAAGCAGCTCATGATGGACTACTTCGATCGCTTCGGCGGGGTGCGCGACTATCTGCGCTCGGTAGTTGAGCAGGCGAAGCAAGACATGTATACCGAGACGATTTTTGGTCGCCGTCGCCCGTTTCCTGACCTCGCAAGCCCTAACCGTGTGCTGCGCGAAAACGCCGAGCGCGCGGCACTCAACGCTCCCATTCAGGGCACCGCCGCCGACATTATCAAGATCGCGATGGTTGGCGTCGAACGTCGCGTGCGTGATGCCGGTCTGAAGTCGCGCATGCTGCTACAAATTCACGATGAACTCATGTTTGAGGTAGCCGAGGGTGAGTGGGATCAGCTTGAGGTGATCGTTCGCGAAGAAATGGGCGGCGCAGCAGATCTTTCTGTGCCGCTCGAGGTACAGGTTGGCGGCGGTGCGAACTGGAATGCCGCGGCGCACTAGCGTTTCATCGCCAAAGCACGCGGGGTGCGAAGCGCCCGATCCCGCTTGAAATCTGCCTCAAAATCACGATAGGGTTGAGTGTCACAACTGTGGCGACTCAACCATGTCCACGTGGGGCATGCAACTGGCAGCAGCCACTCGGCCACTGCTTCAGTGTGCTCCGCCTGATTTCTTATCCATCCTGGAGACCATTTACATGACGAACGCAACGACCGGCAAAGCAAGCAAGCAGGTTGCTATCAACGACATCGGCTCGGCCGAAGACTTTCTTGCTGCGGTCGAGAAGACTCTGAAGTTCTTCAACGACGGCGACCTCATCGAGGGCACCGTAGTGAAGATCGACCGCGACGAGGTGCTTCTCGACGTCGGTTACAAGACCGAGGGTGTTATTCCCTCGCGCGAACTTTCTATCAAGCACGACGTTGACCCCGATGAGGTCGTCAAGGTTGGCGACAGTGTTGAAGCTCTCGTGCTGCAGAAAGAAGACAAAGAGGGTCGCCTGATCCTGTCGAAGAAGCGGGCTCAGTACGAGCGTGCTTGGGGCGACGTTGAGCGCATCAAAGAGGTTGACGGCGTCGTTGAGGGCACCGTCATCGAGGTTGTCAAGGGTGGCCTCATCGTTGACATCGGGCTCCGCGGCTTCCTGCCCGCATCGCTCATTGAACTGCGTCGCGTTCGCGATCTCACCCCGTACCTGGGTCAGAAGATCGAGGCCAAGATTCTCGAACTCGATAAGAACCGCAACAACGTCGTGCTCTCGCGCCGTGCGCTTCTCGAAGAGACCCAGTCGGCAAGCCGTTCGTCGTTCCTCGCAGAGCTCAAGCCCGGCCAGGTTCGCAAGGGCGTCATCTCGTCGATCGTTAACTTCGGTGCGTTCGTTGACCTTGGTGGCGTTGACGGCCTCGTGCACGTCTCAGAGCTCTCGTGGAAGCACATCGAGCACGCAAGCGACGTTGTTGAGGTTGGTCAGGAAGTCACCGTTGAGGTGCTCTCGGTTGAGCTCGATCGCGAGCGCGTCTCGCTCTCACTGAAGGCAACCCAGGAAGACCCTTGGCAGCTGTTCGCACGCACCCACGCGATCGGTCAGATTGCACCGGGCCAGGTCACCAAGCTTGTTCCGTTCGGCGCGTTCGTTCGCGTTGCAGACGGTATCGAGGGCCTCGTGCACATCTCGGAGCTGTCGGGTCAGCACGTTGAGCTCGCTGAGCAGGTCGTCAAGGCTGGCCAGGAGGTCTTCGTGAAGATCATCGACATCGATCTCGAGCGCCGCCGCATCTCGCTCAGCCTCAAGCAGGCGAATGAGGGCGTCGACCCCGAGGGCACCGAATTCGATCCCGCTCTCTACGGTATGACCGCTGAGTACGACGAGAACGGCGAGTACAAGTACCCTGAGGGCTTCGATCCTGAGACTCAGGAATGGAAAGAGGGCTTCGAGTCGCAACGTGAGCAGTGGGAGCAGGAATACGCTGCGGCCCAGGCTCGCTGGGAGTCGCACAAGAAGCAGGTCGGCGAGGCTCTTGTCGCGCAGGCTGAGGCTCCGGTTGAAGAAGCCGGCGCATCGAGCTTCTCGGGTGATGCGGCTTCGGCAGGCACGCTCGCTGACGATGCTGCACTCGCAGCGCTGAAGCAGCAGCTCGAAAGCAACTAAGACTGAGCGGCACACGGTCGCTTACCGTTCGAAGGCCCGGTTCAATTATGAGCCGGGCCTTCGGCGATTCACGAGCATACCGAGACGAGAAGTGTATGGCACAAACAAATTGGCAGAACGCGAGGCGTCTGTGACCGCCACGCCCGGCCTCAGCATTCTCGTGCCCACCTACAACGAGGCTGGCAACATCGCAGAGCTAGTGACTCGTATTGAGGCAGCACTGCAGGCAGCACCTGAATTTTCGATCGACTTATTTGAGATTATTTTTATCGACGACTCCGATGATGACACCCCACAGGTCATCGCGAGGGTGGCAGAGTGCTCGAACTTACGCATCACCTGCATTCATCGCGAGGATCGCGCAGGAGGCCTCGGCGGTGCGGTCATACTGGGCGTAACACACGCGAAGTACGACTTTTGTCTGGTAATCGACGCTGACCTTCAGCACCCGCCAGAGAAGATCGTAGAGCTGTATCGCAGGGCAAGAAGACGTGACGTCGACATAGTGGTAGCTTCGCGTTATGCCGCCGGCGGGGCATCCGTGGGTCTTGGCGGCACTATACGGCACGCGGTATCCCGGGCCTCTATTCTGCTCGTGAAGGCGATGTTTCCGATTCGTTTGCACGCGTGCACAGACCCGATGACCGGGTTCTTTCTCTTCGATAGACACCGCATCGATCTCGCCGGTTTGAGACCGCAAGGGTTCAAGATTTTGCTTGAGATGCTCGCACGTCAGCGGTTGCGCGTTACCGAGGTGCCTTTCGAGTTCGCTCAGCGTTTTGCAGGTGAATCGAAGGCCTCGCTCAGACAGGGATTGCACTTTCTGCGACAACTGGCCCAGCTGCGTTTCGGCCGTATGAGCGGCTTTGCGCTGGTTGGCGGCCTGGGCGCAATCGTGAATGTGGCTTTGGTTTGGTTGCTCACCAAGCTTGGGCTCGGTGTGCTGGCTGCGACATTTATCGGTGCTGAGGTGACGATCGTTGGTAACTTTTTGTTGCAAGATCGGTTTGTATTTGGTGATTTACGCTCACGGCACAGGTTTCTGCAACGCTTCGCGCGATCCTTTGTGTTTAATAATGCGGAAGCCGCGGTAAGAATTGTTCTGGTCATGCAGATTGTGCACCAAGGCTGGATGACTGCTGCAGCGGCCACAGCTGCGTTGCTTGCGGTGGCGTTCGTGGTGCGCTACATTTTTCACGCTCTGGTGGTGTACGCTCCGAGCACAGTGAATAGGGTTTGAAAAGACATGAAACTTGTGGCACTCAGTGGCGGCATTGCTTCTGGTAAATCGACGATTGCGCGCAGACTCGCTGAACACGGCGCTGTACACATTGACGCAGATCAACTCGCACGCGAGGCTGTTGCGGTCGGTAGCCCTGGACTCGCGGCAATTGAAGCGCATTTTGGTGGGGGAGTGATTGCTAGCGATGGGTCGCTTGACCGGGCGGCGCTGAGCCAGATTGTGTTCGAGAACGCAGAAGCACTCGCGGCCTTAAACGCTATTGTGCACCCTGAAGTACGCAGAATAGGCCAGCAAAGAATCGCCGCGGCTGGGGCAGCGGATGAACATGCGGTGGTGGTGTATGACGTGCCGTTGCTTGTTGAGGCGAATGTGCAGATGCCATGGGACCTGGTGGTGATCGCTGAGGCGCCCGCCGAGATTCGCAAGCAGCGAATGACTCAACTTCGGGGCATGTCAGAAGAGGATGCGGCTCGTCGAATAGCGAATCAGGCAAGCGATGCCGAACGAAGAGCCCTAGCTGACGTGGTGATCGATACGGGCGGTACAGAGGCACACACCCTTGCGCAGACAGATGTGCTCTGGGAGCGGCTGAGAGGCGCCGCTACATTCGCCTGAACTCACCAAACCAGTCGAGCTGCACCTGTGCAACCAGTGCGATGAGCACGTAGGTGATGAGGATCAGCACCCATGACCACGAGTAAAGACCGGCAAAGAACTGCTGCACTCGCTGGCCGTGAGGAACATCGCCCACTGCGTGCGGGCGCAGTGCGCCGATCCACCAGAGCGGGATCATCGCTGCCCAGACAACCATGCACCAGGGGCAGAGCGTGCCGAGCACAAAGATGCTCTGCGAGGCCAGCCAGAGGATGAACCCAAAGCCAAACAGTAGGCCTGCTCCGTACAGCCACCAGAACCAGGGTGCGAAGCGTGCCCCTGCGAGCAGAGCCACACCCACCGCAATAGGTGCGACGAAGGCAGTCACGCCGATGATGGTGTTGCTGAACCCGAATATCGAACCCTGCCAGCTGTCCATGTTCGGGCCGCAGGTGACCAGTACGCTTACCGCGCAGTTCGGCACGTAGTCGGGGTTCTTGAGTGTCTTGAGGTACTCGGTGAGTAACTCGAATGATGCAAACCAGCCGACAAACCCGGCCACTATATTCAATAGCGCGAATGCGAGATTTCTGGGGCGCGCGGGTGTGGCAGTCGTCATATGCGACATGTTAGCGGTCACTGCTGCAAAATCTCTGGCTCGCCGTGACATAATAGAATTCGTTGCCTCGCGTCAGCATGATGCCCGGCACGACAGTCTTTCAGTCACGCAGGTCGTGGCTTCCGATCAGTAGATGATCGGGTGCGGGGCAACCGCCTCGCGCAGCCTACAGTTTGCGGCGAAACGCCGCACAATAGAGTTCGCCGAGCAGATGAGCCGGCTAGAGGAGTGCACCAGCAATGGTGAATGAACGCATTTCAGAAGAGAACGCAGTAGTACCTGAGACAGAGGCTGAAATCGAAGCAGTTCAGTCGTCCGAGGGGCTGGTTGAGGCAGACGCTGAGCCAACAGCAGCAAACGAGCAACCGACAAGCCCCGAGCTGCCGCAGTTGATTCTGCCGCTCGCAGACATGACTGCACAAGAACGTTTTCGCGCAACCACCAGGCTGATTTTCTTGGCGCCCGATGTGCCGCCGGTGCAGCCACGGCAGCGCCGCAGTGAGCTGCGTCAACTCGATGACATGCTTGACCGTCAGTTCTCTCGAGGTGGCCGCGACAGTCGTGATCGTGGCGGCCGTGACCGTGACAGAGATGCGCGCGACAGGCGAGATCAAAGAGAAGAACGAAACGAATTTGATGCACGCGATGACGGAGACCTCGAAGCTGGCTCGAGCCGACGACGAAATCGTCGTCGCGGGGCAGCGGAATCGCAGGGCGAAGACGAGCCGCAACGTCGCGAACCGCGCGTGCAGCAGCAGATTACCGAACCGCAGCGTGTCAAGGGTTCGACG
>JAPXTT010000067.1:0-6667 GCA_033812395.1 Leucobacter sp.
CACCGCTGATTAGCGACTGGTTGAGCAGCGCACCTTTCACGCCAGAACCCCGCCGTCGAAGGCCCCTGGCAAACGCCCCGTCATTAAATGCGGGGTCAAGAGGATCGCGCGCAATATGCGTCGCTTGACCCGGTATCAGCGCGAGCTCGGTTCCGATGCCAGCAGCAGCACCGTCTGCGGTTGGTACGAGGTTATCGATTGCGAGGGATCCGAAAAGCCGTTGATCTGCGAAGTCAAGGCGAAGGTCGCCGTGCTCGGGGTGTTCGAGCCAAAGCCGCACACGCACGTGCCTGTCGTCTGCTGCCTCGTGAGCACGCAACAGCATCTGGCCGCTCATGCCAAGGTGGGCGAGCAGGGCCTGTGACGAATCGCCCACCCCGAGCAACGGCACCCACAGAAACTTGCCCCGTCTCGCGGGAGCACCGAGCAACGCACCGCTCAGGCGCCGCTCGAAATCAGCAGCGCGCAACGCCCCGGCTGCGGCGCTCATCGTCACACCGTGCCCACCAAGACCGTCGTCGCCCCCAAACGGAATGTGCCGTTTCAGCGCGCGCGGATCCTCGACAGAAATACCGGCAACACGAGCACCGGTCACTGCAGGTACAAGGCCGCGACGTACTACCTCAACTTCGGGCAGTTCGGGCATACTAACGACTCTTGCGGTGCTTCAGCTTGCCCTGATTGCTCAGTTGGGCAACCAGCTCGCGCGCCGCGGCAATCTCTGCAGCCTTCTTGCTGATGCCCGTGCCCGTACCGCGGATGCCATCCAGCTCGACGGTCGCATGAAAACGACGGTCGTGATCTGGGCCAGACCCCACGATGTCGTATGCCGGACGGGGCACACCGCGAGCATCAGCCTCTTCTTGCACAGTGGTTTTCGGGTCGAGCGAGATGCTGAAACGCTCGGGGTCAGCAAGCAGTGGCTCGACAAGCTGCAGCACGAAATCGGCGGCGACCTGAGAATCATTCGACAGGTAGACGGCACCAATGATTGCCTCGACTGCGTCGGCGAGCAGCGACTCCTTTTCGCGGCCACCGCTGCGTTCCTCACCGATGCCGAGCAGCAGCTGCTCGCCCACGCCGATGCCGCGAGCGACTTCGGCGAGCGCCACGCTCGAAACGAGTGCGGCTCTGCGGCGCGAAAGCTCGCCCTCTGAAAGGTCGGGGTACTCGGTAAACAGTTTCACCGTGACCGCCTGCCCCAAGATGGAGTCGCCCAAGAACTCAAGACGCTCATTGTGCGGCGATCCACCGTTTTCGTAGGCCCACGATCGGTGTGTCAACGCAAGGCGCAACAGATCTGGATCAATCGTGACCTCGAAGGGTGCAAGAAAGCCGCCGACCTCACCCTGAGGTGACTTCGACGGCTTTCCCATAAGTTTCGCTGCCCGAACGAGCTAGCAACCACGAACCTATTCGACGACAGCTTTCGCTGCAGCGAATGGTTACGCGTCTGCTACCTTGCGGCCCTTGTACTCGAGAAACAGAGCGTTGCCCTGCGAATCTTCGACCACGCGTGCGCGGTGCGCGAGGCTGTACACGGTGCGACCGTTCTCTTCGGTCTTGACCAGTTTCGGCGCGACGGCCTTCCACGCCGAACGGCGGTGGCGGGTGTTCGAACGCGACATCTTCCGCTTGGGAACAGCCATGATGCTCTCTTTTCTATTTGCTTTCTGAGCGGCCGGGTTCGGCGCTCACGTCTTTTTCTTCGGCCAGCAACCCGGCCAGCGCAGCCCACCGCGGATCAACCACGGCAGACTCAGCTGCAGCCTCGGCATCGCGCACATCGCCGGTCTCAGGGTCAAGACCAGGGCAATCTGGGCGGCACACAGGCTGAAACGGCAGTGCAAGCACTACCGCGTCTCGGAGCGGGGGTTCAAGATTCACGTGATCACCGTGAACCCCGTACTCTTCGGCCTCCGTAGGAGTATACGCGAAAAGCTCCTGAAATTCGACTTGGAACGGCGAAGTGAACTCATTGAGGCACCTGCCGCACTGCGCCTGCAGAGTGGTGCGCACCGCAACCGAGGCCAAAATGCCCTCGTGCACTGATTCAAGCCGCACATCGAGATCGATGTTTTCACCAGCAGCAACTACAGCGAGACCCTCTCCGAATGCCTCGGGTGCGGTGAAGCTACGCTCGCGTTCGCGCATCTCACCGGGACGGTTGTAGATGTCTCGAATATTCTCTTCGTACACGCGCATGCTGGTCACCGATACAGCGTAGCCGATGCAGCTGAGAGCGAGCCTTTTGCACGTATCAACCAGTGTCAGGTATCGATTGCATAACCCGCACGTGATTCACAGGGCACTACACGATGCCCAACACGTTTGACCCATAAAATCTCGAACAACCGACCGCCCAGCGACACTTCGCAGGAGACACCATGCACCACACAAAGAAGCACACAAGAATCCTCGCTACCGCAGCGGCGATCTTGCTCGTCGCGCCACTCGCCGCCTGCTCTTCGCTTGGCGGTACGCAGAGCCTGAACGACACCATGAGCTCCGTGCCACTTACCCCGAACACCGGTGGCGAAAATATGTCGAGAGAAGAAGCCGCGGTGTCTGCAACGCAGGCCATCTCAAATGACGCGAAGCGCTCAATTATCACGACCAGCAGCATCACCGTGGAGGTCAACGATCCCCGGGCCGCCGCCGAAGAGGCCACGAAGGTGGCCGTGTCGCTCGGCGGGCGCATCGAAGCGCAAGAACTCAGCAACACTGGCACTGGAGGCCCAGAGGGTGCGAGTCTCACGGTGCGAGTGCCACAGCCCAAGCTCACCGAGGCACTCGACTCGCTCGGTGGGCTCGGCAACGTACTCGACCAGAGCATCACTGCAAACGATGTCACCGCGCAGCACGTCGATCTGCAGGCCCGCGTCGAAGCGCTCGAGAGCTCAGTCGCTCGCCTCACCGAGCTGATGACAGGCTCAGCAACAACGAGCGAGCTCATCGAGGCCGAATCGGCGCTCTCGGCACGTCAAGCAGAGCTCGACAGCCTCAAAGCGCAACTGAAAATGCTCGGGGGGCAGGTCGACGAAGCTACGATCTGGGTCTCATTTACCACGCCGAGCGCGGCGATTCCGGGTGGCCCGTCTAACTTCTGGGAAGGCCTGCTCGCGGGCCTAAGCTCGCTTGCCACCGCCGGAGCCGGCGCCCTCGTGCTGCTCGGCATACTGCTGCCGTGGCTCGTTATCGCGGTGATCATCACGTTGGCGATCATTCTGATCGTGCGTGGGGGCAAGAAACGCCGGTCTCGTCGACGCGAATCGTTGACCTCACCTCAGGCACACCCCCAACCTGCGCCTCAGAATGAAGCGCCTAATTCACACACGGTTCAAACCGAAATGTGAGTTAGGCCGGGCGAGTGCTGTCGAGATACTTCGCGACTGCTGGCGGCACGTACTCGCTCACGTCGCCGCCGAGGGCCGCCACCTGCCGCACGAGCGAACTCGATACGTGCGAGTGCGCGGGCTCTGGAAGCAAGAAGACGGTTTCGACACCGGCGAGGCTGCGATTCATCAGCACCATCGGCGTCTCGTAGGCAACGTCGATCTGCGAGCGCAGACCCTTCACCAGCACCTTGGCGCCCACCTCGGTGCAATAGTCGACGAGCAGCCCGACCGACCATGAAGCGACGGTGATGTTCGAGGGAATGCCCTCGTCTTCATCGATCGCTTTCTGCAGCAGGTTCATGCGCTCGCTAATGGGCAGCATCGCGTTCTTGCCCGGGTTGTGCACGACCAGCACGTGCACCTCGTCAAAGATCGCCGCCGCGCGGCGAATCACGTCAAGATGCCCCAGTGTGACGGGGTCGAACGATCCGGGAACGACGGCAATGGTGCTCATACCCAACAGCCTAGAGGCAATCGCCTACGTGACCCGGCATCAACGCCCAGATGGAGGTGAGTTCTCAGCGAAAATATATGCTCGATACTGCTACGACTTCGCGAGGTTATCGAGGTTGCGCTGTTTTTCTTCTTCGGCAAGTTGCGCGGCAAGCAGCGGGGCGCTTTCGAGCAGAGGATCACGGCTGAGCAGCCCAGCCGCCAACTCTCTGGCGCGCTCGATCAATTCGGCGTGCTCAGTGACCCGAAGCAGCCTGAGCGTCGAGCGACCTCCAGACTGCGCAGTGCCGAGAATATCGCCCTCGCGGCGTAGCTCGAGATCGCGCTCGGCGAGATCGAAGCCGTCACTTGTCTCAGCGACCGCGTCGACGCGTTCGCGCGCGGGGCTATCTGCCGCGGCGTTCGTCATCAGCAAACAAAGCCCTGGTATTGCCCCGCGGCCCACCCGGCCTCGTAACTGGTGCAACTGCGACACCCCAAACCTCTCTGCGTCACGCACGATCATCATTGACGCATTCGGAACGTTCACACCGACCTCGATAACAGTCGTGGCCACTAGCACATCGATCTCGCCGGCAGCAAAAGCGCGCATCACCCGGTCTTTCTCATCGGATTTCATCGCGCCGGTCAGCGCCTCGATGCGAAAATCTGCGAACCGCGGAAAAGAGGCGAACTCCTGCATGGTCTGCTCAACACTCGACAGGGGTGGCGGGGGTGCGCTGCCGGATTGCTCAATCGCGTTCAAGATCTCGTCGATCTGGTCGTCGCCCTCTTCACGAGCCGTCATTGAAATTGCGGGGCACACGACATACACCTGTCGCCCCGCGTCGACTTCTTCGGCGGCTCGATCAAGCGCACGCGCGGCCATACCCGGGTTTTCTCGCGCGGGTACCGTAAACGTGGTGATGCCCTGCCTGCCCGGGGGAACCCTGCGAATAAACGTCGTCTCAAGATCACCGAACACCGTGAGCGCGACCGTGCGCGGAATCGGGGTGGCCGTCATCGCGAGCACGTGCGGATTTGTCCCTTTTAGCCTCAGCGCCTCGCGCTGCTCGACACCGAAGCGATGCTGTTCATCAACAACAATCAACCCAAGGTCGAAGAACGTTACCCCTTCGCTGAGGAGTGCGTGTGTGCCCACCGCAATGCATGCCTGGCCGCTCGCGAGCGCGAGCAACGAACGACGCCGCTCTGCAGCCGGCATTTTGCTTGTCAGCAGCACCGGGCGCAGTTGCTCACTCAGCCCTGGGCCGAGGGTTTCGATAATGCTGCGGTAGTGCTGCGCGGCAAGCACCTCTGTCGGGGCAAGCATCGCGCTCTGCCCGCCGCCCTCGGCGACCTGCAGCATTGCTCGTAGTGCGACAACCGTCTTGCCAGAGCCGACCTCGCCCTGCAACAAACGGTGCATGGGGTTGGCCCTGGCAAGCTCTGTCGAGATCGTCTCGCCCGCGTCTCGCTGTTCATCAGTGAGCTCAAACGGCAGCCCGTCATCAAACGCCGCGAGAAACCCGTTCGTAGTGCCGGGCCGGGCGGTGCCGAACAAGCTATAGAAGCGTTGCCTGCGCTCAAGCAACGCGAGTTGCAGCTCGAAGGCCTCGCGAAACCTGAGGCTGTCTCGCGCACGCTGCCAGTCGCCGCGCTTCTTGGGGCGGTGCACAAGCTCGATCGCCTCGCCAAACTCGAGCACCCCCTCGCTCGCTCGCAGTTCGAATGGCAGCGGGTCGTCGAGCCCGCCAGAGCCCCGCACCGCATCGAGCGCGAGCCCCACCGCCCTGCCGATCGTCCAGCTTGGCAGCTGCGATGTAGCCGGATAGATCGGCACCGGGCGTTCGGAGTATGCGAGTGCCGCCGCCTGATCGAGCAGCTCAGAGACCTCGGGCGTGATGCCCTCTGCCACATCGCCGCTGTGCTTCGAGCCGAACAGCTCGTAGTCGGGGTGCTGCAGCTGCAGATGACCTCGGTACTCACTGACCTTGCCCGCAAAGATGCCCCGCGCACCAGCCACCAACTCGTTCGCCCGCCACGCCTGATTGAAGAAGGTGAGTTGTAGGCTGCCGACCCCGTCGGTGATACGCGCCTCGAGCAGCTTGCCCCCGCGCTGCATCTGGCGACTGCGCACATCAAGCACCTGCGCAAGCACCGTCACATGCTCGCCCACTGGCAACCCCTGCAGAGGCGTCAGCTCGCCGCGCTCTGAATAACGACGCGGCAGGTGCCACAGCAGGTCATGCACCGTGCGCAGCCCAAACCCACGTTCAAGGGCTTTGGCCGTGCGCCCACCAACGACGCCTTCTAGGCGGGTATCAAGGGTGGTGTCTGCCATGCAATAAGGCTAGCGCTCGCAACCGATAGGCGCCCACGACCAGTTACACTCGACCCGTGACAAGGATTATTGCGGGTGCCGCCGGTTCGCTGCGGCTCGAGGTGCCGAAAGCGGGAACGAGACCCACCAGCGATCGTGTTCGCGAGGCGATTTTCTCTGCCCTCGAATCTTGGAACCTCGTCGAAGGTTCGCGAGTGCTCGATCTTTACGCTGGATCTGGCGCACTCGGACTCGAAGCAGCGAGTCGCGGCGCAGCGGCTGTCGTGTTGGTCGAGAAACATCCGCAGGCGGCACAGATCGCGGCGAAGAACGCGAAGACCGTTCGGGGTGCATTTCGCGCCGCGGGTGCGCCCGAGATAGAGGTGGCGAGATCGTCGGTACAAAGCTATCTCGACCTGCGCACCCCCGCCCCACTGAACGGTGCCGGGGCAGCCGCAAGTGGCGAGCGGTTCGATGTCATCATGCTTGACCCCCCCTACGATCTCAGCGAACA
>JAPXTT010000068.1:0-6601 GCA_033812395.1 Leucobacter sp.
ACCGGCTGTGAATTTTGGCCCCGGGGATCCCTCGCTCGCTCATGCCGACGACGAGCGTGTGCCGACTGCCCAGATTGAACAGGCCGCATCGTCGCTGCGGCTCTGGCTGTCATCTCACGCTGACTAACTAAAAGTTTTTTGAGGCGGGGCCTAGCCCGATACAATGAATATGTTGGCTCACTAGAGGAGAAGCAATGGCTGCAATGAAACCCCGGACTGGCGATGGACCTATGGAAGCGGTACGTGAGACCCGCGTTATTGTGGTTCGTGTGCCACTCGAGGGCGGTGGCCGCCTGGTCGTATCGGTGAATGACGCAGAGGCAACCGAGCTTCGTGATGTGCTGAACAAGGTGCTTGACGGCTAAACGTTTTCACAGCAAACGCTGCTGATGAGTGAACCCCTGCGGTGACGCAGGGGTTCACTCATTTGTGCAGTCAGGCTTTGAGCCTGGTCAGCATGAGCAAACCATCGCCGGCAGGCGACAGCACCGGTGCTATTGCGGCAGAGTCGGCGACAGTTGCGAGCAGGTCTCGCATGTTCTGGGCTACCTCGTCGCGCGCCGCTGGGTCGGTAACCTTGCCGTGAGCAAACGAGTTCGGCACAGCGATCGTGCCGCCTGGTCGCACGATCTGCAGTGCTAGCTCGACGTATTCGAGCAGTCTTGACGTATCTGCATCAATCAGCACAAAGTCATAGGCTTCGAGATTGAGCCGTGACAACACCTGCGATGCATCACCCTCGATAAGACGAAGCTGTGCGCCGGGAACACCGGCACTAGTGAAGATCGTGCGTGCCTGCCGCATGTGCTCGGGGTCGATTTCAATCGAAGTGAGTGTCGCATCTGGGGCGTAGCGCATCAGGGCAAGACCACTCACACCGACCCCGGTGCCAATCTCGCAAATTGACCTTGCTGCGGTGGCAGCTATGAGGCCAGAAAGCTGTGCGGCTACAGCCCGGCTCACGGGCTCGATGCCGAGCTCAAGCGAGAATCTGCGTGCCTGTACCTGGGCATCTGTTTCGTTAGGGTACTGTTCGGCGTATTGCCAATTGCGTTCGAGCCGACTCAAGGTTCCTCCGAGATTCAGGCGGTATGACTGTGAATAGGGTACAAGCTCACTTGCGTAGTGCTGGGTTGGCGCGCGGAGCGGAGTGGTGCTTCTATGCAGAGGTGACGCGATACGATTGCAAGTATGGGTTTCGGCGGGCTAACTTTCGACAAGATTTTTATCATCTTGTTAATTGCGCTCTTTGTGATTGGGCCCGAGAAATTGCCGGGATACGCGAAGCGTCTTGGCGAGCTTGTGCGCTCAGTGAAACGTATGGCTGATGGCGCGAAAGATCGTCTGCGCGATGAGATGGGCCCTGAGTTCGACGATGTCGACTGGAAGCAGCTTGATCCACGTCAATACGACCCGCGCCGCATCATTCGTGACGCACTGCTCGAAGACGAGAAAGAGGCGCAGGCCGAGGCTAGAAAAGCGAGAGCACTTGATGCAGCTCAGGCTCGGCGCGACCGTGTACAGGCAAAGGCAGATTCGATTCTCGCAGAACTCAACGCCGCGGGAGGTGCGGCCGTGGTGGCCGCTGGAATACAGCCAGATTCGACACCACAAGATTCGACACAGCCTGAGAATTCAGAGACCCTGAACTTCGACGACGAGGCGACCTGAGACTGACTCCTAGACGCCGGGCAAACGTCAGCCGAGGCTAAGTGGCAGGCTCGCTCCCTGAAGCCCGCGCGGCATTGACGCCAGCAGCTTTGCGATACGGGTGAGCTCGCGAGCTGCAGGGTCATTTGGTGCGCCGAATACCACGGGGTGGCCATCGTCGCCGCTCGCACGAAAAACGGGACTCAGCGGGATCGAGCCGAGCAGCGGCACTGGTGTTATCTGTTGAGCGGTCTGCTGATACTCGCTTGAAAACAGGGTAGAAAGCCGATCGGCAACCGCATTGCCGCCCCCCGAACCAAATATCTCGAGAACCGTGCCATCGGGCTGTGAAAGCCCGGCCATGTTTTCAATTACGCCAACGACGCGCTGCCCGGTTTTGTGGGCAACGAGGGCGCTGCGCACCGCAACATCTGCAGCGGCAGGCTGTGGGGTAGTGACGACTACGACCTCGGCGTGGGGCAAAAGCTGCCCCACGCTAATAGCTATGTCACCGGTGCCAGGGGGCAGATCGAGCAGCAACACGTCGAGGTCGCCGAACCAGACATCGCGCAGAAACTGTTCAATAGTGCGGTGCAACATGGGGCCTCGCCACGAAACAGCGGTGTTGCGCGGGTCATTGTCGCCGAGAAACATGCCGATCGAGATAACCTTGACGCCGTGCGCTACTGGCGGCAGCATAAGGTCATCGACTCGGGTCGGTTGTTCAACTACCCCGTCGCGAGAGAGCCCCATGAGACCGGGAACAGAGAACCCAAAAATGTCTGCGTCGATGAGGCCGACCTTGAGGCCCTGTCGAGCAAAGGCGACCGCAAGATTCACTGTGATGCTCGACTTGCCGACACCGCCTTTGCCGCTCGTGACCGCGATGACGCGGGTGAGTGAGTTGTGATCGAACTGGGGGGTACGGCTCAGCCCCTTGCCACGCACCGTCTCGATGAAGTCTTTGCGCTCGGCAGGGGTCATGACGCCGACTTCGACTTCTGCCGCAGTCACTCCGTCTGCCGCGAGTGTGGCAGCGAGGGTGTCAGCCTCTATGCGGCGGGCGGCAGGGCAGCCGGCGATGGTCAGCGAGATGCTCACCTTCGCGGTGCCACTCTCGTCGATCGCGACGCTCTTCACCATGCCCAGCTCGGTAATTGGGCGCATGATCTCGGGGTCGCGCACACGCTCGAGCTCGCGCCAGACGGCTGCCTCTGTGTCGCTCACTCCTTGGCCCTGCTGGCCGAGTGAGAACCGGCCTCGTCGTCTGCGCCCGGTGTATTCTTTTCATCTTCGAGCTCGGCGAGTAAGGCACGAAGCTCGGCTCTCAAGAAGTCGCGATCGGGTAGGTCTTTGATCGCGAGGCGAAGCGCGACCACTTCGCGGGCAAGAAACTCGGTATCGGCGAGGTTGCGCTCAGCGCGCTGGCGGTCTTGCTCGATCTGCACCCGGTCACGATCGTCTTGGCGGTTTTGCGCGAGCAGAATAAGCGGAGCGGCATACGATGCCTGCAACGACAGAATCAGGGTGAGGGCGGTGAAGCCCAGCGCTGCGCTGTCAAACCGCCACTGCTCGGGTGCAACTGTGTTCCACACCAACCAGATCACGCAGAAAATCGAGAGTGCGAGCAGAAACCAGGGAGTACCCATGCCGCGGGCGATGCCTTCGCTCCAGCGGCCGAACACCTCATTTGAGTCGCTGCTTTCACGGCTGAGCCCAAAGCTAAACCGCCGCCGCCGGTTTGAAGCCTGCTGCGGTGCACCGAAATCGTCACCGCGATCACCCCGTCGAAACACGCTCACAGCACACCCTCTGACTCGTCATCTGCGTGACGCCAGTCGTCGGGCAGTAGGTGATCGAGCACGTCGTCGACGGTGACCACACCGACGAGCTGCCTGTTTTCATCGATCACGGGCAGCGCGACCATATCGTAGCTTGCGAGGCGGCGCGCAACCTCGGCAGTTGATGCCTGCACCGGCACGGCCTCGACCTCTGTGTCGAGCAGTGCCGAGAGTCGCTCGTGCGGCGGAAACCGCAGCATGCGCTGAAAGTGCGCCATGCCGAGATACTCGCCGGTCGGGGTCTCATAGGGTGGGTGAGTGACGTAGACGGCAGACGCCATCGCCACGGGCACCTCGCTGCGGCGTATCATTGCGAGACCCTCAGCCACACTCGATTCGGCCGAGAGCACGATTGGGGAGGGGCTCATCAGGCCGCCGGCGGTGTCTGCGTCGTACTCGAGCAGACGACGCACGTCTTCGGCTTCTTCTGGCTCCATCAAGTCAAGCAGCTGTTCACCCTGAGCGGTCGGTAATGCAGAGATCAGGTCGGCTGCGTCGTCGGCCTCCATCTGGTCAAGCACGTCGGCAGCACGGTCGCGGGGCAACTGAGCGAGCAACGCCAGCTGGTCGTCTTCTACCATCTCTTCGAGGGCGTCGGCAACGCGATCATCGGGTAGCTCGCCGACAACCTCGATCATGCGCTGTGCGGGTAGCTCGAGCAGTGCTTCAGCGAGGTCGGCAGGTTTCAAGTCGACCATCGTCTGAATGAGTAGCTCGGCAGAGTTCGGGGCTGATCCCGCGTTTTCTCTGCGTACCTCACTCCACTGCACTGTACGAGAATCACCCTTTGCAAACGGGGCAGAAGGGCGGGGCAAGCGCACGAAGAGCTGACTGACCACCCACTCACCAGACCTGGTGCGGTCGATCGCAGCGTCTTCGACTCGTGCCAGTAATCCGCCTTCAAGCAGACGAACCTCGCGCCCGATGATCTCGGCGATAATGCGGGTCTCACCGCCGCGCTGTTCGAAGCGGCGAACATTGATGAGTCCGGTCATAATAATCTGGCCTGAGCCCATCGAGGTGACGCGGCCAATAGGCACAAACACTCGCCTCTTGCCCGGAATTTCAACGATGAGGCCGACCACTCGCGGCGCGGACTGAGCCCGGTACACGACGAGCACATCACGCAATTTGCCAATGCGTTCACCAGCAGGGTCAAACACCCCGCGCCCAGCCAGGCGCCCGACAAAAACCCTTGAGCTGCTCACACACCAAGCGTACCGGCAAGAGTGGCAGAATTTGGGTATGAGTAACAGCAACCCAACTTCGATGCGTCGTTTGCCACAGATACCAGAGCTGCCCAAGGGTGAGGCGATTTCAACCTACGATCACTACATTGATGCGATGCACGCGGTAGATCGCCTAGCCCGTGCAAACTTTCCCGTAAGCGCAGTGTCAATTGTGGGCAATGACGTGAGAAGCGTCGAGCGCGTGACGGGCAAGCTCAGTTATGGGCGTGTGGCGCTCATGGGTGCACTTTCGGGCGCTTACCTTGGCCTGTTTCTGGGGCTGCTGTTGTTTTTGTTTCAGCCAGAAAACGAGGGCATCGGCGGGCTCTTCATCGCTGCGATCGTGATTGGGGCGGGCTTCGGCATGCTCTTTGGCGTGCTCTCGTATGCGATGAACCGCAACCGCCGCGACTTCTCGTCAGTGATGCAGTTTGTCGCGACCCGCTACGATCTCATCACTGCCCCCGAGCTGGTGCACCAAGCGCGTGAGATTCTGAGCCAGCCGGTTGAGTAGCTGCTACAGTTTCGCACCCTTCGATTCACCTAGGGTGCGAAGCTGCCTGACCGCTCGCCAACACGGTCAAAGTGAGAACGCTCAGAGCCCGCGCTTTGCGCGGACCCACGCCTCGACAGCCTCGGCCTCGCGGGGAATACCCGCAGAGAGGTTGACGCAGCCATCTTCGGTCACGACGATGTCGTCTTCGATGCGCACCCCGATGCCGCGAAATTCTTCTGGCACGGTGAGATCGTCGGGCTGAAAGTACAGGCCGGGCTCGATCGTGAAGACCATGCCGACCTCAAGCTTGCCATCGAGGTAGAGGTCGCGGCGCGCCTGCGCGCAGTCGTGCACGTCGAGACCAAGGTGGTGGCTCGTGCCGTGCACCATGTAGCGGCGGTAGTATGCGGTGGTGTCATCGGCCTCAGCGTTGGGCAGTAGGCCCCACTCGCGGGTCTTGCGCTCAATCACCTTCATTGCCTCGTCGTGCACGTCGCCGAAGCGAATGCCCGGGCGAACGATCGCGCGGGCGGCGTCTGCCGCCTCGAGCACGGCCTCGTAGACGCGGCGCTGCACGGGTGAGAATGTGCCCGAGATTGGTAGGGTGCGCGTGATGTCTGCCGTGTAGAGGCTGTCGAGCTCGACGCCGGCGTCGAGCAGCATCAGGTCGCCGTCACGTACCTCGCCGTCGTTGTCTACCCAGTGCAGTGTGCAGGCGTGAGCGCCTGAGGCCGCGATCGTCTCGTAGCCGACGGTGTTACCATCGAGGCGGGCGCGCAGATTGAACACGCCCTCGACGACGCGCTCGCCGCGCCGTTCTTCAATAGCGCGGTCGAGCGAGCTGAGCACGTCGTCGAAGCCGCGAGCGGTCGCATCTACAGCGGCCTGCATCTCTGCGAGCTCATAGGCGTCCTTTACGAGACGAAGCTCTGAGGTCGCACGGGCAAAGTCAGCGTTGTCGAGTGTGACGTCTGCCTCGCTAGCTACAAATTCTTCGAGATTCGCGGTGCGCACGCCAAGGTCGGCCGCCACCTGGGCGAGCGAGGGGCGTGGGCCGATCCAGAACTCACCGATCTCGGGGTTCGCGAAGAACTCTTCGCTGTCGCGCCCGGCGCGCTCGCGAAAATAGAGAGTTGCTTCGTGAGTGAGGGCTGACTGTCGCCCCTGATCTGCCGAAACCGGGTCCATCACCAGCACCGCACCAGGTTCGCTGTCGCTGCCCCAGCCGGTGAGGTGTGCGAATGCGCTGTGTGCACGGTATTGGTAGAACGTATCGTTCGAGCGCTGCTTCATGGCGCCCGCGGCGATCACGAGGCGCTGGCCGACGAACTGTGCACCCAGGCGCGCGCGACGCTCGGCGGCGTAAGCAGCGACCTCACGCACAG
>JAPXTT010000069.1:0-6558 GCA_033812395.1 Leucobacter sp.
AAACACCAAACCCTGCTGTGCTCGCAAAGTTGCGTGAGCAGTACAACCTTGACCAGCCATTCATCGTGCAATACCTGCTGTACCTCAAGGGCATGTTTGTTGGCGACTTCGGCACGAGCTTCTCGGGGCAGCCAGTGAGCAGCATCCTCGCCCGCACCTTCCCGGTTACTGCCGCGCTTGCAGTGATGGCAATCACGATCGAGTTCATTCTCGCTGTCGTCATTGGTCTTTTCTCTGGTCTGCGTAAGGGAAAGCTCTTTGACAACGTAAACCTCATCATTGGTTTGCTCATGATGAGCGTGCCGATTTTTGTCATCGCGTTTATCGCCCAGTACTTCTTCACAATTAAGCTCAGCTGGTTTAAAACGACTGTCGGCAATGACGTGTCGTTCTACTCACTGCTGCTACCTGCAATCGTGCTGGGCGTCAGCATGTACGCCACCAGCATGCGTCTCACGCGCGCCTCGGTAATCGACACACTGAACCAAGACTTCGTGCGCACCGCCTACTCAAAGGGGCTATCGAGAAGCCGAGTGATCCCGGTGCATGTGCTTCGAAACTCACTCATTCCGACAATCACAAACAGCGCGGCCAACTTCGGTGTGCTGCTGGTTGGTGCAACAGTGACCGAGGGCATCTTCAACGTGCCCGGTGTTGGTAACACGCTGTACCAGGCCATCCTTCGTGGCGAGAACGCAACCGTGGTCTCCTTCGTTACCGTGATGGTGCTTCTTTACCTTGGCGTGAATCTGATCATCGATCTGCTCTACGCCGTGCTTGATCCGAGGATCCGCTATGTCTGAGTCAAAGAACCCTGAAATCGAACATTTTGTTGCTCCATTTGATGAGACACCGGTTGCCGCAGTCGACGCGGTCAAGGTAAGCGATAAGAAGCAGAACCTCTGGACCGACGCCTGGGCAGACATGCGTGGCCGCCCGATGTTCTGGATCTCGGCAGCGATCATTTTATTGGTCGTAGTCGTCTCACTCTTCCCGACCCTGTTCACGCAGGTTGACCCTCGCGCCTGCCAGCTCTCGCTGTCGAATCAGGGGCCGGCACCAGGCCACCCCCTCGGCTTTAACAAGCAGGGTTGTGACATCTACTCGCGCGTGATTCACGGCACCTCGACCTCTGTGTCGGTGGGCCTCATCGTGATTCTGATGACCTTCGTCTTCGGTACGATCATGGGCGCCCTGTCTGGCTATTTCGGTGGCTGGGTCGATACCGTGATCTCGCGAGTTGGCGACATCTTCTTCTCGATCCCCTACATCCTCGCTGCTGTGGTCGTGATGAGCGTGCTTTCGTCGCACCGCAACATCTTCGTGATCGCACTCGCCATTGGTGGCTTCTCGTGGCCGGTCACGGCGCGTATCTTGCGTGCCGAGATTCTGCGCGTGAAGAACAGCGACTTCGTGATGGCGTCTGAGGCGCTTGGCCTTTCGGGGTTCAAGACGCTGTGGCGCCACGTGATGCCGAACTCGATCGCACCTGTGCTCGTGGTGACCACACTGTCGCTCTCGGCCGCGATCGTTGCAGAGGCGACGCTCTCGTTTCTCGGTGTCGGTCTGCCGCCCGCTCAGTTTATGAGCTGGGGCCTCGACATTAGCGCTGGGCAGAGCGATCTGCGCGTGCGACCACAAAACCTGATCTACCCGTCAATCGCGCTCAGCGTGACCGTGCTCGGCTTCATCATGCTGGGCGAGGTTGTGCGAGATGCGCTCGACCCGAAGGCGAGGGCGCAGCGATGAGCGAACGCAAGCCAATTCTGAGCGTGCGCGACCTCAAGGTCGCGTTCAAGACCGATAAGACCGCCAATCAGGTGCTACACGGAGTCAACCTCGACGTGTACCCCGGCGAGACCGTCGCGATTGTGGGTGAGTCGGGCTCTGGCAAATCGACCATGATGCACGCGGTGATCAACCTGCTCCCGGGCACCGGCCACATCACCGGTGGTTCGGTGAACTGGAACGGGCGTGAACTCGTGGGCATCGGCCGCAGAGACATGGAGTCGATCCGAGGCCGTGAAATCGGCTTGGTGCCGCAAGACCCGATGTCTAACCTCAACCCGGTGTGGTCGATCGGCTTTCAGGTCGAAGAGGCTATTCGCGCAAATGGCCTTGCGTCTTCGAAGAAAGACGTGAAGCAGCGAGCGATCGAGGTGCTCGAGCAGGCTGGCCTGCAAGACGCCGAGAAGCGTATGCGTCAGTACCCGCACCAGTTCTCGGGCGGCATGAAGCAGCGCGCGCTGATCGGCATCGGCCTGTCGGCAAACCCGCAGCTGCTGATCGCCGACGAACCGACCTCGGCACTCGACGTGACCGTGCAGCGCGTGGTGCTCGATCACCTCGCGAAGCGTACCCAGGCGCTGGGTACCGCAGTGGTCTTCATCACGCACGACCTCGGACTCGCAGCCGAGCGCGCCGAGAAGCTCATCGTGATGTACCGCGGTAACATCGTCGAGTCTGGCCCCAGCCGCCAGATTCTTCAGAACCCGCAGCACCCTTACACGAAGCGCCTCGTGTCGGCAGCACCTTCGCTTGCGTCACGTCGTATTGGAAGCAGCGCAGACCTGCCGGCAGCACCGACTGAGTCTTTCAACGTCGCAGCACTCGCTGATGAAGACAAACGTGTCATTGGTAAACCGCTCATCGAGGTAGAGAGCCTGCGCAAGGTCTACAAGCTGCGCAAGGGCAACTTTGCGAGCGAAGACTTTGTTGCGGTTGAGGGTGCCACGTTCACAATTAACCGCGGCGAGACCATGGCGCTCGTGGGCGAGTCGGGCTCGGGCAAATCGACCATCGCCAAAATGGTGCTGCAGCTCGAGAAGCCGACTGCTGGCACGATTCGAATCGATGGGAAAGACACCTCACAGCTCAGCGCCAAGGGCCTGTTTGACCTGCGAAGTCAGCTGCAGCCGGTGTTTCAAGACCCGTATGGGTCTCTTGACCCGCTACGTAACATCGGCAACACGATCATGGAGCCGCTGAACATTCACAACGTGGGTGATCGCACGAGCCGCCGCGAACGCGTGCTCGAATTGCTCGATCAGGTGGCGCTGCCACGTGCGCTCGCGACGCGCTACCCGAACGAGCTTTCGGGTGGTCAGCGTCAGCGAGTCGCTGTCGCTCGTGGCCTCGCGTTGAAGCCCGAGATTCTCGTGCTCGACGAGGCAGTCTCGGCGCTTGACGTGCTCGTGCAGGCGCAGATTCTCGATCTGCTCGCCGAGCTGCAGCGCGACATGGGGCTGACCTACCTCTTCATTACGCACGATCTCGCGGTGGTGCGCCTGATTGCTGACCGCGTCTGCGTGATGCAGCAGGGCAAGATTGTCGAGCAGGCGACGACCGACGAGGTGTTCGACAACCCGCAGCAGCAGTACACCCGAAACCTGCTTGAGGCCATCCCCGGCCGCAGCATTGAGCTCGGAGTGTAGTCGCCGCAAGCCTTTGTGGGCCTGAGAAGCCCGTTCACCGGCTGGTGGGCGGGCTTCTTTGCTGCCTGGGGTCGCCTCGAACCGGCGGCATGCCGCCTGCCCAGTCTCTCGAAGGCTGCGGCGGGCGGGTTTTTGCGGTTCGGGGCTCATCCTTCTAGGCACGCGCTGCCTTCGTGGCGTTAACAAATCTCAAGCAAATGGGCACTTGATGCGGTCTTCTACCACTCCTGGCCGCACCTACTGCCCACTTGCGGGAGCCGGGTGCCGTGCGACGAGCGTTTGTGGGTGCTGGCGGCTTGCTGGCGACTGGCCGCTGGCGACTGGCCGCAGGCGTCTGGCGCACGGTGGTAGATGGGTGGTGCGTTGCCAATGAGCGGCTGGTTGCGGCAACGGTCTGCGGCAACGGGTGTACAGGTCGGCTTTGTAGTCGCGCTGTTGCTGGCGTACGCAAAGAAGAGGGGGCTGGGAACGCGATGCGTTCCCAGCCCCTTCTTAGCGCGAGTGGTGTGCGCTACAGGGTGTTCTCCTGTGCGCGTGCGTGGCGAATGCGGTGGATGATCCACAGGGCCAGACCGATGAGGCCGGCGAGTACTACGCCTGCAACCCAGGGGAGGGTGCTCGGCGCGATGCCGGAGCTCTTGGCAGCGAGGGTGCCAGCGCCCTCGCTGATCTGCGTGCTGCCCGAGAGCAGTTCGTCCGCGCCATCAGAGAGCGTGGTCGCGCCAGCCGCGAGCTTAGACGCGCCCTGGTTCAGCGTGCTTGCGCCCTGATCAAGGGTGTCGATGCCGGTAGCGAGCGACGTTGCACCCTCTTGCAGGGTCACGGTTCCCTCTGAGAGGGTCTGTGCGCCTGCGCTCAGGTTGCCAGCGCCACCGCTGAGCTTCTGCACGCCTGCGTTCAAGCTGCCTGCGCCCTCGGCGAGCTTTGCATTGCCAGCAGACAGCGACACCGCGCCGTTGCGCAGATCGCCCACGCCGGCACTCACCTGTGCGGGCAGGTTCTCGGTGCCCGGCCATGCGGTGCCTTCGAACGTACCCTTTTTGACGAACGCGAATAGGTTGTCGTCAAGCTGTGCTGCGCCGCCTGCGACCTGTGAGGCACCGCCTGCGACCTGTGCTGCGCCGCCTGCGAGCTGTGAAGCACCACCTGCGAGCTGTGCTGCGCCGCCCGCGAGCTGTGAAGCACCACCAGCGACCTGTGCTGCGCCGGCTTTCAGCTGTGCCGCACCAGCACCGAGCTTTCCATCACTGGCAAGTGCGCCCGAGAGAGCGGCAGCGCCGGCCTTTGCCCCGGGATTCTGCTCGGTTCCATCACCGTTGAGCCCGCCGTTGATTTGAGCCGCGCCGCCGGCAACCGAGGCCGCCCCTGCCTTGAGATCAGAGGCGCCGCTTGCGAGCTGGCTTGCTCCATCAGCAACACCTGCAGCTCCTGCTCCGATTTGCCCGTTAGCGGCGAGGGCTGCACTGAGCTGCGAAGCTCCCGGCTTTGCCTGAGAGTTGAGACCGGCATCAAGCTGTGCCGCTCCCCCGAGCAGCGGATCAGCATTGGGTGCAAGCCCAGCCGAAAGCGCCTTGATCTGGCCAAGCGTCGTTGGGTCTGGGTTTGCGGGATCCACACTTTGTACAAGCGCGAATAGGGTCTTGAGATCTGTGCCAGATCCATTGCCAATGAAGGCGCTAAGCCCAGCATTAAGGTTTGCTGCGCCGCCTGCGAGCTGGTCGATGCCGCCACTCAGGGTTGCCGCGCCGCTGGCGGCACTCTGAATGCCTGCGTTGAGCTGCGATGCGCCCGATGCGAGGCTGTCTGCGCCAGCCGAAAGGTTTGCTGCGCCGCCCGAAACCTGCGCAGCGCCTGCATTGAGCGAGGTCGCACCAGCCGACAGCTTTCCGATTCCGTCACTCAACGTGCCCGCGCCGGTCGCAGCCTGAGCCAGGCCGTCGTTTAGCGAGGTTGCACCCGCGCTGAGACCGTTGGCCCCGGTACTCAAAGTTGTTGCACCCGTGCTAAGTTCGCTCGCACCAGAGTGCAGTGAGTCTGCGCCCGTGCTGACATCGGTGGCACCCTGGCTGAGCGAGGCCGCACCGAGCCTGAGCGGAGCACTGCCCTTTGTTTGCAGGCCGCTTGCAATCTTGTTGTTGCCGGTGAGCGCCGTAGCGAGCTTTCCGTTGAGTGTGTCAACACCCGCGACGAGGCGACCTGCGCCATTTGCCGCATCGGTCGTGCCGCTGGCGAGCTTTGCTGAGCCCTCAGCAAGCTCGTAGCTGCCCGATGCGAGGGTGTTTGCGCCCTCGGCGAGGGTCGCCGCACCGGTGTTGAGGTTCGTAGCGCCCGCCTGCAGCCGAGTCGCACCGGCATCGGCGGTGGTTGCGCCCGCCGCGAGCTTCTTTGTGCCCGCTGCGAGATCGGAGGTGCCGGTTTCGAGCTTGTCGGCTCCGCCGGCTAGCGTTGCCACTCCGTCATTTGCCTTACTGGTGCCAGCGGCGAGCTGCCCGGCACCTGCCGAGACAGCGGTGTGAGTAGTGTAGAAGAGTGCGGTCATTGCCAGCAGTAGCAGTGCCACTAAGGCAAGGGCGATCTTAAAACCGAGGCCGTGCTCGTGGGTCTTGGTGCTCGTCATTGAGTACTTCCAGTTCGAGTGTCCGTTCGCACGTCCCCGTAGACTGCGACACGTGTGGACACAGGTCGTAGCTGCGATCCTCTTTGAGTTTGCCTAGAATCCGAAAGTGAACTTCGGGACTCATCAAAAGCAACAGTAAAACCCGGTCAACCTTTGTTGAGCTTCTACAAGTTTTGCCTACTGGGTGTGCGAGGACCGCCCCGCCCAGCGGCTGGCTTGCGCCAAAATGGGGGAGTGACACCTCGATCCGGCCCTACTCTGCCTGCCTACTTGCGCCTGCGCAACATAGCCTTGGTGTTTGTGGGTGGTGCGCTCGGCGTATTCGGTCGCGAGCTGCTGATGTTTGTGCTGCCAGACGCGTCGGGCCTGCCGCTCGCGATTCTTGTCGCTAATCTGCTCGGCGCGTTTCTGCTGGGCCTGCTGCTCGAGGCTATGACTCGCCCGGGCCCTGAAACCGAGCTGCGCTCCGGCTGGCGGCTACTGCTCGGCACCGGCCTGCTCGGTGGG
>JAPXTT010000070.1:0-6456 GCA_033812395.1 Leucobacter sp.
GGGGTGAGGCTTGGCGGGGGTGAGGCTTGGCGGGGGTGAGGCTTGGCGGGGGTGACGCTTGGCGGGGGTGAAGCTTGGCGCGGGTGACGCTTGGTGGGCTGGGCCTACACCCCGACTACACGCCGCCCCCACCGCCTCCGCCGCCACCACCGCCTGAGAAGCCGCCGCCCGATGAGCCGCCGCTATACGATGAGAACGACGACCCTGAGCCTGATCCACCGCTACTGTATGTTACTGTGGTGCGGCTCGACGCGACCGTGGTGGCAAACGCACCGAGCGGAAACACGTGCGTGAACGTAGTTGTGCTCGTGCTGCTGAAGCCCTCGCCAGCGAACCAGTCGGGAGTCGACTCGCGGTAGTATCGCTCGAGTTCACCCTGCCACTCGTTCTCGAATCCGAAAATAACGGCGTAGGGCAACAGTCGTTCGTAGACCCGCACGATGAACTGCTCGTCGACCTCAGCCCCGGTCACGCTCTGCAGCATGCGAATGCGGTCTGCTTCGGCAAGACGAATGTACTCTCGCAGGCCCTTGAGATAATCGAGCAGCAGCGCGCCCTCGTGGGTGAGCCTGTGCCCCTTCGCAAGCGCTGCGATCATGCCGAACAGACCCCAGATGAGCACATTGATACCGACTGCGAGCAGAATCGTCATCAGCACGAACTGGCCGAGCACTATTGAATGGATCAGCGGCAGCACGAGACCGAGCGCCGCGAGCACGATCACCCAGGTGATCGCTGCACCGCTCGCAGAGCGTACGAGGCCCTGCTTCTTCATCTCGATCTTGACTCGCTGCCTGAGCGAGCTCGCCGTGTCGCCGAGTTTCGTGCTCTTTTGCGTGAACCACTCACGTGTGCCTGAGTCGACAGCGGATGCGCGGCGGCCGTCGAAAAGACGCTCGTAGACCCAGCTCTCGGTGGTGTCGAGACCCGTGGCATCGATCGATTCGACCCCGTAGCGGTTCATCGGCTCGTCGCGCAGCAGCCGAATCTTCCGGCGCACCGCGAGGTCGAGCAGTGTCGCGGTCATCGCTTTCTTGCGGGCTCGCAAGAGTTCTGCGGCAGTTGCTGCGTTCACACCCTCCGGGGGTTCGTACTGCGCGATGATCGCGCGTCCTGTGCGCGAACTGCGCCCGCGAATCAGCGCGATGATGAAGACAGCGATACCCCCGAGCGTGCTCGCGACGCCGCCCCAGATGAGCAGCGGAACTCGCTGCAAGAACGGCACCGGGGGAGTCGGGGCAGATGCGAATGTGCCGGGGTCGAAGCCGAGCGCGATGCTCATATTTTCTGCGGGAGCCAGCTCGGTCACCTCGGCGGTGAACCCAGTGCCCCCGCCGACGATCTCGCAGGGGTCAGCCTCACCGAACGCGCCCTGGTAGCAGGCGCTCGCACCAGAGAAGGCGTTTGCAAGACTGTCGTCGAGCTTCACGGTGGCGGTCACCCTGCCGAACGGTTGCTGCCAACCGGTACCGTTGATGTCCCAATAGAACTCGTCTGCTCCAGTGTTCTCGAAGTGCCGGGTGACATCGCGCTGCGTGTACTCGAACACATAGTGCTGCGCTCCGTGCACGTACTGCCCCTCGGGCACCGCGATGGTGACCGTCAGGTAGTCGCCGTTCGTCTCGGTCGTGTAATCGCGTGGCTTGCCGGTCTCATCAGTCACGCTCTCGAGCTGCAACGAGGTGTCGTGGCCGTCGTAGATTCGCACGAGATCACGCCTGAGGCCGCGATTCTGGTCGTAGTCGGGAAAGACAGCGATGACGTGCTCTGTAGTGCGCAGCGAGGATCGCCCGCTCTCATCTACCCCTAGCCGGTACTCGCTGGTGAACGACTCAATGACGAAATCATTGAGATCTGCGGCAGCAGCCCAGGTTGCGCCCGCGATGCTGGCCGCACCAAGAAGCAGAAGCGCGGTGACGGTGGCCGCGATCCTCGACCCTAATCTTTTGAACCCAAGTCGCCCACTCATGATCCAGAGTCTAAACCGGGCGCACCTCAGCGTCGCTACTGCACCGTGTCGAGGCTTCGCTGCGGGCGTATTAGGATAGTCATGTCGAGCCTTGTGGCTCGGTTTTTTGTGCGCCCGAGAATAGGACGGGCGCAGCACCTAACGCGCTCTAAGGAGACTGCTTCGTGGCGAAGAAGATTCTGATCGTCGGCGGCGGCTACGCCGGTTTCTACACTGCATGGAAGCTCGAGAAGATGCTTCGTGCAGGTGAGGCAGAGGTCACTATTGTTGACCCGCTGCCGTACATGGCTTACCTGCCGTTCTTGCCAGAGGTGGCATCGGGTTCGATTGAGCCGCGGCACGCCGTGGTTGCACGTCGCCGCCACCTGAATAGCACCGCGAACATCGCAGGCAAGGTCACCGGCATCTCGCACGCTACCAAGACCGCAACCATCACCCCCAACGAGGGTGAGGCGTTCGACTTCGAGTACGACCACATCGTGGTTACCACCGGTTCGGTGTCGCGTACCTTCCCGATCGCCGGCATCGCCGACAACGCAATCGGTATGAAGACCATCGAAGAGGCCGTCGCGGTGCGCGACCGCATGGTCGACAACTTCGAGCGCGCGGCTTCGCTGCCCGCAGGATCGGCAGAGCGTGCGCGCCTGCTCACTGTCACCGTTGTTGGCGGCGGCTTCGCTGGTATCGAGACCATCAGCGAACTGCGTTCGTTTGCTACCTCGCTGCTGCGCCGCTACCCCGAGATCACCTTCGATGAGACGAAGTTTCACCTCATCGAGGCCATGAGCCGCATTATGCCCGAGGTTGCGCTTGAGACGTCGCTCTGGGTCATCAAAGATCAGACTCGTCGTGGCGTGAACATTCATCTCGACACCCAGCTGTCATCGGCAGTCGACGGCAAGATCGAGCTTTCGACCGGCGAGAGCTACGAGAGCGATCTCATTGTCTGGACCGCCGGCGTCATGCCCCGCCCGTTCTTGCGCGGCACCGACCTGCCGATCGGCCCCCGCGGTCACGTTGTTGCGCTGCCCTCGCTGCGCATCGCGACCGAAGATGGCGAGGCTCTCGAGGGCGCATGGACCGCGGGCGACACCTCGCAGGTGCCCGACATCTCGGCAACCCCCGGCCCCGGCGGCTTCTGCGTGCCCAACGCGCAGCACGCGGTGCGTCAGGGGCGCCTACTCGCTCGCAACATCGTCGCCGATATTCGCGGCGAGGGCATTGCCGACTACAACCACAAGAACGCTGGCGCGGTTGCGGGCCTTGGCCTCAACACCGGCGTGTTCCAGTCGGGCAAGTTTGCGATGAAGGGCTACTTTGCATGGCTCGCACACCGCTTCTACCACGGCCTTGCGATTCCGACGTGGGAGCGCAAGTGGCGCGTCTTCGGTGGCTGGGTCGGCCACTTCTTCCTTGGCCGCGACGTCGTTAACCTGCCTGAGCTGGAGCGCCCGCGCGCGATCTTCGAGGAGTTCGCTTCGCGCCCCAAGGCTGACTAGCGCTAGGCAGTGAGCTTTGCGCCCGTCTCGCTTCGTGCGGGGCGGGCGCTTTGTGTTGCGTGAAGCATGATGGGTGTTGCGTGCGGCACCGCAAGGTGCATTGAGGTGGCGACGCTACCGGGGGCTATCGGCAAACTCGCCGGGGGAGAGCCAATTTTGGAATCACCCGCTGCTTTGCTAGAGTTGACTCTCGGTGCTGCTGCCCGGAAACGAGCAGCAGACGACCATTGGGATATGGTGTAATTGGCAACACTACGGTTTCTGGTACCGTCATTCTAGGTTCGAGTCCTGGTATCCCAGCCACAAATTCACTGCTCTTCGTGAGCAATCAGTGTAAATTTCTGCACTCCGCCTCTGGGCATATTAGCCATTGATACAGCAGCTCTGGCTTTGCCCGGGTAGTCTTAGTGCAGAGTGCTGATCGAGTTCAGAGTACTGATCGAGTTCGTACACTGGTGCAACGAACCGGTGACAAGCCGCAATGAATGGAGCCATCTATGTCTGATGACAAGTACACCGGGCCACTGAACTTCGCGGTCTTCGCGCTTCCCATAGATGCTGATCTCGCTCAAGCAACCACCGAGCTTCAGCGTCTCGCGGCAGGGCACCACGCCGAGATTCTTGACGTTGAGATCGTCTCGCTTTCGGGTGAAGGCTCAGCTCAACGTGGGCAGTTGCCGGCCGATTTAGCAGCCATCGAAACAGATCTGCTGCAAGACGACGACCTGCAGGCTATTGCAGATGATCTCGAGCCAGGCGAGAAGGCCCTTGTAGTGGTGTACGAAGATCGCACGCTGTCTGCGCTATCAGAACGTGTTGCGAGCGCAGCAGGGCGTGAGCTGTGGGCTGGTGGAATAGACGCTGCCGACCTGACCTTCGAGAATTAGGGAGAACCCCATGGGACTTTTGCGTACCGCTGCGCGCGCAGCTGTGGCCGCCAAGGTAGTTGGAAACGTGCAGCGGAAGCAGCAGTTAAATTGGGCAGCTCAAGATGCTGCCCAAGCGCAGGCGCAGGCGCAGGTGCAGGCTCAAGCTCAAGTTCAAGCCGCTTCCCAGCCCGCGCATGCCCAGCCCATCGCGCCACCTGCCGCTGCACCTGCCGCGCCAGACACGCAGGCTCTCATCGACCAGCTCGCTCAACTCGGCCAGTTGCGCGACTCTGGTGTGCTCACACCGCAAGAGTTCGAGGTGCAAAAGCAACGCCTGCTTGCTGGATAGTGCCTGACATAGGTGTCAACAGAACCTGAAACAAAAGCGCGACTCATCTCGCGAGACTATCTGAGCAGCCTTGCGACCTCAGCAGAGGGCATCTACGGTCTGATCTTGGTCGCGGGCATGATTGTCATCAGCCGCAACCTCGCCGGTTCTTCTGGCGAGGCACTGTTGACGGTGCTCTCTACGCTGCTCGTGTTTTTCATTGCGCATGTGTATGCGGCTACCGTGGCTCGTCTCGCAAAAGCCGAGAACGGCGGCCTCGGAGAGTCGCTTCGACACGGTATACGTGAATCCCTTGGTCTGCTTGTACTTGGCGCTGTGCCCGTGTTTGTGCTGTCGCTTGGTGTGGTCGGTCTGCTTCGGCAGACTGATGCTGTGTGGGGTGCGCTGGTGGTTGACGGAATCTTGCTCGGCGTGCTCGGTTGGTTCATCACCGCGGCGCGCACGAAATCTTTCTGGGCTCGTATTGGTGGCACGCTGCTGACCGCGGGCTGTGGGGCGATCATGATTCTGCTGAAGGTACTGATTCACCACTGAATGTTGGCGTGAGGGAGTATTGAGGTAACCGCCCGGCGCAGGCGCGCGGTAACATCGTCTGGTGCCTCCCAAGTCTCCGTTGCCCCAGCGCGGCGGCCTCGACGCCGCATGGATGCGCACCGAAGATGTCGACCGCGAGCGCACCGCACCGTGGGCGGCGATGCGCGATTGGCTTGAGTTTCGGCTCAAGGGCAACCTCGATGTAGATCGGGGGATCGCGGAACAGCGATTCGTCTATCAAGATGGCACCCCGGTGAGAGCCCGCGACCGGTACCAGCCGCACACCTTTGTGTGGTTTCACCGAGACCTGCGCGACGAGGTGCCCGTGCCGGGCCGGGTGCATGTGCTTTACCGCGACGAACGCATCGTCGTGGTCGACAAGCCGCCGTTCTTGTCGTCGATTCCGCGCGGTCGGCACATCACCGAGAGCGTCGTGGTGCGCATGCGTGAAGAGCTTGCTCTGCCCGAGCTCACCCCGATGCACCGCCTCGACCGCGTCACCTCTGGCTTGCTGCTGCTCGCGACCGAGCGGCGTTGGCGTGGCCCGTACCAGTCGATGTTTATGCACGGTGGGTATGAGAAGCGGTACCGGGCGATTGCGCCGCTTCGAGAGGATCTCGCCTCTCCCATCACGGTGAGAAGCCACCTGGCGAAAGAACACGGCGTCATGCAGGCCGAAGAGCTGCCCGGTCTGGAGCCAAACTCGGCCTCGATCGTCGTGCTTGAGGGTGAGCTGCCGGCCGGTGTGTCGCCGCCCTCGTACCCGCGGCTGAGCGATGCGCAGTTCGAAGCAGGTACGGCCGTCGGCGGTGACCCGCTCGTGCGATCTGAAAAGTTTGCGATCTACCGGCTGACCCCGCTCACTGGCAAGACGCACCAGCTGCGCATGCACCTGTGGCGGCTCGGCATTCCGATTGTGGGTGACCCGCTATACCCCGTCGATCGCAACATCGCGATTGACGACTTCGAGGTGCCACTGCAGTTGCTCGCGAGCGAGCTGAGCTTCACCGACCCGATCGACGGCTCGCGCCGCGAGTTTGTGAGCGATCGCGAACTGCCGCTCACCAACGCGTAGCAGGCTACGGTACCTCGTGCGTTTGCACGGTCGTCACGAGCGACACCCCGTTCAACTCGAAGTACAGCTCGCCCTCGGTAAGTGACAACGAGAGCGCGTTGCGGCGCTCAATCTGGCGGGTCGCCTCATCGATGAACTTCGCATCGAAGCTGCGCAGCACC
>JAPXTT010000071.1:0-6347 GCA_033812395.1 Leucobacter sp.
AGAAGTCATGATGTCAAGGATAGGCTTACTCGCATGACGAATGTGTTGCGGTTCAGTGATGTCAGCTACGTGCGTAACGGCCGCCCGATTCTCGACAGCGTCACCTGGGAGGTCGACGAGTCCGAGCGTTGGGTGATCCTCGGCCCAAACGGTGCGGGCAAAACCACCATGATGAGACTCGCAACGGCGAACGATTACCCAACCACAGGCACAGTTGATGTGCTCGGGCAGCGGCTCGGCACCTTCGATATATGGGAGTTTCGTAACCGGCTAGGCTTCGCCTCAACTGCGACAGCACGCCGCATCCCCGCGAACGAGTCAGTACGCAACCTCGTGCTCACCGCCGCATACGGTGTCGAAGGCCGATGGAACGAAGTCTACGATGACATGGACGTGCGCCAGGCAGATCGCGTGCTTGCCGAATGGCAGCTCACTGATTTGGCTGACCACCCGTTCGGCACGCTGAGCGACGGTGAGCGCAAGCGCGCCATGATCGCCCGTGCGGTGATGGCAGACCCCGAAATGCTGCTGCTCGACGAGCCGAGCGCGAGCCTCGACCTGGGCGCGCGTGAGCGCCTCTTGCAGATGCTCTCGGGGTTTGCGCAGTCGCCGAGCTCGCCGGCAATGATCATGGTGACTCACCACGTCGAAGAGATTCCGCCGGGGTTCACTCATGTGCTGCTGCTCGGCGACGGCAGAGTGCAGGCCGCTGGCCCAATCGCAGAAACGCTCACCGAGGCGAATCTCGAGGCCGCCTTTGGGCTCTCGTTTGAGCTGACCCAGTCAGGCGGCCGGTACTCGGCCATCGCTCGCGCATAACTTGCTGCACGGGTTCGCGGGCGACGCCCTGTGCTTCTGCTAAACTAGATCGTTGGTGCCGGTTCGCCTGCGCCACTTCCCAAGACCTCGGGTCGTGCTGTTACACGCCCCACACAAGGCAATCATTTCTAAGGACACCCCATGAAGAGCGATATTCATCCCGAGTACAACGCCATCGTTTTCCGCGATCTGGCCTCGGGCGAGACCTTCCTCACCCGCAGCACGCTGACCAGCGAGAAGACCATCGAACTCGACGGCGCCACCTACCCGGTGATCGACGTTGAAATCTCGAGCGCCTCGCACCCGTTCTACACCGGCAAGCAGCGCATTCTCGACTCGGCTGGTCGTATCGACAAGTTCAACCAGCGCTTCAAGGGCTTCGGCGCCTAAAGACTTATGCAAAAAGCGGTGGGGGAGACCCCGCCGCTTTTTGTTTGCCCAGGTGCGGGGTTGCTGCTGGGCTCTACTTGAGTGGCCAGTCGCCGGCGGCCACAAACTGCGGGTCTTTCACGCGGCGCATGTATTCTTGAAAATTTGCTGCTTGAGACGCTGCCCAGCTCACTTGCTGTTGATGCAGATTCATCACCTCGCCGGGCAGCGACTGGGCATATTTCAGTGCGATAGCCTGAGCAACCCTGCCCGCAGCGATCGCATCTTCGCCCGCATCGTGAGCGAGCCCAAGCGGCACACCGTAATGAGCGGCGACAACCTCAAGTGTGCGCTTGCCTTTACGAAACCGGTCGAATTGTTTGTCGAGGATCAGCGGATCGATCACCGGCGCAACCACATTTGGCCATGCCACGTCGTGGCGCGCTGCCTCGTTTCGTAGCAGGCTGAGGTCGAACGGTGCGTTGTATGCCACGAGGGGCACCCCGCGGCCGAGCATCTGCAGCAGTTGCGCCACAATCTGCGAAATGCCTACCGCGGCATCGACGCCGCTCGCCCGGGCAACCTCGGTGGTGATGCCGTGCACGTTCGCCGCTGCCTCTGGAATCTCAACGCCTGGGTCTATCAACCAGTCGTACCGTTCGAGCACCTCGCCCGTGGCCCCAAGCAGTGCGATCGTGCTGCTCACTACACGAGCCTGTGTGGTATCGATGCCCGTGGTTTCGGTATCGAAAACAGCCAGCTTTTCAGCCCAGAGGGGCAGGGTGTTCGTCACGATGTTCCTTTCGTTGTGCTCAACCTTATCCGTGGCCACCGACACCGGAGTTTCGCATCTCACAACTAATAGACTTTGGGGGTGCACGGTGAACGTATAGAAGTACCGACCCTCGGCATGCGCACACGCGCGTGGCGGTACGGCTCAGCAGACGCAGCGCCGTTGATACTCGTGCACGGTTACCGTGGTGACCACCATGGACTTGAGGGTCTTGCTGTCGCCGCCAGTACGCTTGCCCCCGAGCTGAGCATCGTCGTGCCAGATTTGCCTGGCTTTGGCGAGACGGCGGCGGTGCCAGGCAGGGTGCACGACCTCGATATGTTCGGTGAGTGGTTGTGCGAGTTTGCCGCAGGGGTGAGTGAGGCAGCTGCCTTCACGATCCTCGGCCATTCTTTTGGGTCGCTCGTGGTAGCAAACGCGAGATCACAGGGTCTCGCACCCAACCGCACGACACTCATTAATCCAATTGCTGCGCCCGCTCTTGAGGGGCCACAAGCAGTGATGACGCTGCTTGCCAACGGGTACTACAAAGTGGCGTCGCTGCTGCCTGAGACGCCTTCGCGCACGCTGCTCGGCCACCCGCTGATCGTGCGCATGATGAGCGAGGTGATGGCGAAAACTCGAGATCGAGAGCTGCGCGCTTGGATTCATGACCAACACCACCAGTACTTCAGCCGCTTCGCCGATAGTCGCACGCTGCTCGAGGCTTTTCGCGCATCGGTTTCGCACACCGTGACTGAATATGCGGCAGCGTTCAGTGAGCCAACACTGCTGATTGCGGGGGATCGCGACGATATCACGCCGCTTAGCGAACAGCTGGCACTCGCGCACCGGCTTAATAACGCCGAGCTGCGGGTCGTTCCTGGGGTGGGTCACCTGGTGCACTATGAAGCTGTTGACTATGCCGCTGAAGAGCTGGTGGCGTTTCTGCGAGACGGCAGCTTGACGCGGGGAAGGAGTGCGGCGTGAGGGTGCAACGCCTAGAGAGTCTTGACATGCCGGGGCTCGAAGACTTCACAAGCCTCACCGACGTCGCGCTGCGGCGCAAGCTCGAGCCTGAGGGGGGTCTCTACCTCGCTGAGTCGCCAAAAGTTATAGAGCGAGCTCTGAACGCAGGGCACCGGCCGCGCTCGGTGCTGCTGCTCGAACAGTGGTTGCAGCGTATGGAGCCGCTGCTCGAAGCGTACCCAGACTTGCCGGTATTTGTGGGGGAGCCGGAGCAGCTCGAGGCACTCACTGGTTTTCGTCTGCATCGCGGAGCGCTCGCCTCGATGCACCGTCCCGATCCGCTGGATCCGCTCGCGCTGCTTCGCTCATCTCGGCGCGTGGTGGTGCTCGAAGACCTTGCCGATCATACTAACGTCGGGGCTATTTTTCGGTCCGTCGCTGCGCTTGGTGCAGACGGCGTGTTATTGACCCCAGGCTGCGCCGACCCGCTCTATCGGCGTGCGGTGCGAGTCAGCATGGGGGCCGTGCTACAGGTGCCTTGGGCGCGCTTGCCGCACTGGCGAGACGCTGGTCCGCTGATTCGAGATGAAGGCTTCGAGCTTACGGCTTTTGCGCTCAGTGACGACGCAGAAGATCTCACTGATTTTGTGCACAGTGCGCCAGAAAAATTGGCGTTGATGTTTGGCACAGAGGGGGAGGGGCTGAGTCGCCGAGCGCTTGCGGCATCGACCCGTTGCGTCACGATTCCCATGGAGCATGAGGTTGATTCGCTGAACGTTTCAACAGCTGCGGCACTCGCGCTCTGGGCGGTTCGCACAGCAGGCAGCTCAGCAGGCGGGGGATCCGCCGGCGAGCCTTCGGAGACTCGTCGCTCAGCCGATAGCTAGTTTCAATCGCTAAGCTCGCCGCATGTCCAATCGGCTTCGAGCATGTATCTATGCGTGTGTTGCGCTGCTCGTTGGCGTGCTCGCATACCTGCTCGGTGTGGGTAGTTTTCTCGGCCAGTGGGCTGAATCAATCGTTCTGAACGCTTCTGCATTTGATGCTGACCCCGCAGGGCCGCTACGTCTCGTTTCAACGACCAATCTGCTGATAGCGCTTATTGCCATTGGGGTGTTGGCACTCTGGAAGCACGGAATCTTTCGTGCAGTGTCGATCCTCGCAGCAAGCTCGGTGGCGCTGGTCGCCTCTCAAGTGCTGAAAGAACGCTGGCTGGAGCGACCTGAGCTGCTTGAGTTTGAAGCTGCCAACACATTTCCCAGTGGGCACATGACGGTGTTCACAGTGCTGGTCGGCGCATTGCTCTGGGCGCTTCCTGTCAGCGGGCGGTGGGTAGCGATGGCGTTGTCGTCGGTGTTGTTGGGGGTGGTTTCTTGGCAGCTGTTGGAGTACGGGTGGCATAGGCCAAGCGATCTTCTCGGCGCTCAGGCACTTGCCGTGCTGGCATTTGCTCTTGCAGCAGCTATTGGCACGCAGCGTTCGAAGCGTGCTGCAGCAGGTAGGCGAGGCGGATTCAATGAGACTGCCTTCCGGGTTATGTCAGTTCTCATGGCAATTATCGGAATTGTGCTGGTAGCCGGGGCGCTAGGGCTTGTGGCTATTGCTACCGCAACACGTAACGATGCGCTGATGCTGAACTCTGGTGAGATCGCTCTTATTGGCACAGGTGTGCTGGCTTCGAGTGCACTGGCAAGGTTGTGCCCGTCATGATTCAAATAACGACAATAATGGGAAGACGATAATCCATATTATGTCAGCTCTTGTGCTGCGCACTTCTTTCGAACGGCGCCGTGCACAGTTACTGACTTTGCGAGTGACGAGTCGTCGACGCCACCCACTCGTCGAGCTTTGCGAGCGCAGCGCCTGAATCGATCGTTTCTGAAGCAGTCTTGAGAGCGACTCGAAGGCGGTCGAGAATCGGGCTGTCGGCTGATTCTGGATCGCGCACCAAATCAAAGGTGACAATTCCCGCGGCTGCATTAAGCAGCACAATGTCTCTCACAGGGCCCGTCTCGCCTGCAAATACACGTCGCACCACGCCTGCGTTTTGCTCTGGGGTGCCACCAATGAGGTCGTCGATGCGAGCGCGGGCAATTCCCAAGTCTCGAGGGTCAAGGTCGTGCTCGGTGAGCGCGCCGCGGCTGACCTCCCAAATGTGCGAGTGCCCAGTGGTCGTAAGTTCATCTAACCCATCGTCGCCCCGAAACACGAGTGCCGTCGCGCCTCGAAACCTAAACAGGTCGGCGAACAGCGGTGCGCGTGAAATATCGGCGACACCGGCCGCTGTGGCCTCGGGGCGCACTGGGTTGCACAGTGGGCCGAGGTAGTTGAACACAGTTTGAATACCAAGCTCTGAACGCACAGGTGCGACATGGCGAAACCCGGGAAGAAAACGAGCGGCGTGAACAAATGCTATGCCCGCTTCGTCGAAACTGTTCGCAAGGGCATCAGGTTCAAGCGTCAGGTCGATGCCGAGCGCCGTGAGTACGTCTGAGGAGCCGGATTTGCTGCTAGCTGCCTTATTGCCGTGTTTCACCACAGGAATGCCTGAAGCGGCAGCGATTACAGAAGCCATCGTCGAGATGTTCACTGTGCCGAAGCGATCTCCCCCGGTGCCGACGATATCGAGTGACATTGCCGGCAGCCTGATCTCACGAGCCTCTGCAAGAATCGCGTCTCGAAAGCCCACGATTTCATCAACTGTGACACCCTTGCGCTGCAGAGCGATCAGAAACGCGCCCATCTGAGCTTGGGTCGCATTACCCAACATAATTTCTGCCATCGCCCAATCGGCTTGAGAGACGCTGAGGTCTCCCCCGTCAAGCAGAGTAGTGAGAACAATGGGCCAGCTGCGTTCGTCAAGCATAGCTATGATCCTAATTGCTGGAATGGGCTGATTGCGGCTATGAGAGTGCCAGCCACGCCATCATCTGATGAAAAAGAATTGGCCTAAACCCGATAGGCTGGCACAAACGAGGTGCGGAGAGTTCGGCGCGCCGTGTGAATGTGGAAGATACACATCAAACTTTCAGCCATAATGGAGGGGTGACGACAACCACCATGAATACTCAATCAGCCGTGTCCGCGGTTAAGCGTCCAAATACGGTCGCCGTTGGCACGATCGTGTGGCTCGGTAGCGAGCTCATGTTCTTCGCGGGTCTTTTTGCTATTTACTTCACCCTCCGGGCAATGAACCCAGAGCTGTGGGCAGAGCAGACTGAGAAGCACAACTTCACCTTTGCCCTGATCAACACCATCATTTTGGTTGCGTCTTCGTTTACCTGTCAGGCTGGTGTGTTCGCGGCAGAGCGTATGCAGCCGTATGCAACCGGTAAAGGCATCGGCAAATGGGGCACCGTAGAGTGGTTTTACCTCACCTTCTTCCTTGGTGCGATCTTCGTTGCTGGCCAGGCATGGG
>JAPXTT010000072.1:0-6324 GCA_033812395.1 Leucobacter sp.
GCACCGAGCATGCTCGCTGCGAGCAGCACCGTCTCGGTGCCCTCAAAACGAGGCACCAACCCTGAAGCGACACCACCCCAGTCGAGTGGACTCACGAAGAGGCCAGCAACAAAACCCACGGTAATGATCGCGAGCAGCGAGAGAATGACGCTCTCGAATATGCGTTGGCCCTTGCGTTGCACCGCAAGAAGCGCCATCGATATTGTGCCAACGATGATGCCACCAAGTAGCAGTGGTAGATCGAAAAGGATCGCCAACGCGATTGCCCCACCAACCACTTCGGCAATATCGGTCGCAATCGCAACAAGCTCAGCCTGGGCCCAATAGAGCAGCCTCGCAGCTCTCGGCATGCGGTCGCCAAGCATCTCGGCAAGGCTCTTGCCAGTCACGAGACCCAGCTTCGCAGAGAGGTACTGCACAATGACTGCCATCGCGTTAGCGAGCACAAGCACCCAAACGAGCAGGTAGCCGTATTTGGCGCCGGCCGAGAGATTTGCGGCAACGTTGCCCGGATCAACATAAGCGATGGCGGCAACGAAGGCGGGGCCGAGCAGCCGTAGCAGGCCGCGTTCGGGCTTGCCCGGGCGACTTTCTGCTGTGGGCATCACTCGCGAAAATACCGGCACACGACCTCCCTGATTTCATATCGTTCGCCGTTGTGTCGCCAGACTAGCACTATCTACGTGTGGCTCGCATATTCAACTACGTCTTCACGTAGTTGGGTTTTTGAATTATCGTATTCGTTCATTCTCGACCGCTCACGGTAGCCCCCAACACTCGTGGGTTACACTCGCAACACCGTGCCCATTCTTGCCACCCACTCCGCTGCCAACTCCAACCGACGACTTCGCCCTCGTCAGCTCGCGGCTGCGTTCGCTGCCCTCAGCTTCTTCGGCACTGTCGCGATTGCACCGCTCTCGATGACTGGGGCACTCGCGATCGCCGCCCCAGCAATGGGATCGACGGGTGCAGCAACGCAGCGATTTGCTTCTGCATCAAGTGGCGATCCGGCGATCGACCTCGGCGTCTCTGAGGCCGAAGATCTCGCGGCGGGCGGAGCACCCGTAAACGCCATCTACACACTTGCAGACTTCATGTTTCGCGGGGCAATCACCTGGGGCGGCCACAAATTCACCTACTACAGCCAACAGGTGCTGCCCGGTGAGGGGCTTGCAGTGCCAGGGCGTCACGTGAACGCAGCCGGGTATGTTGCTGACGCAGAGGGCTTTATCGTGCTTGCAGGCTCAGCACCGAAAGGCACGGTGTTTGACACCCCGTTCGGCTATCAGGGCAAAATCTACGACCGGGGCACCGTCGGCAATCACCTCGACGTCTATATTCGCTAGGCTTGCGACACTGCAAGAATGCATATTTCACAGGGCTTTCGATTCGCTGAATTTGCGGCCAACCCGCTAGAGTAGTCGTTGCGCTTCGGCTCAGGCCAGGCGCATCGGGATGTGGCGCAGCTTGGTAGCGCACGTCGTTCGGGACGACGGGGTCGCAGGTTCAAATCCTGTCATCCCGACCATGAAAGTCGTGGAAACCCAACGGTTTCCGCGACTTTTTAGGTTGGTGAACTTGAACCGGCCACGTAAAACCCATGTAGAACTGGGGCTTATCGGCCAAAACGTGTCGATACGGCCGGGCGTGTCATTACCTTTTGAGTAGACCCTGGCCTGGGGGCGTGCTCTAGGTGTGGCAAAAGTGCGTTATTCGGAGCGGAAGTGCACTTTTGCTGCCCCTGAACAGTAGCGAGCCCGAACCACCGGGGGTGGACAGGGCGGTGCGAGAGGGTTGTGCGGGCCGGCGCCGTTGGGCCGAGTCGCTGCGTCGAGCGCAGAAAGCTTGCAACCAAACACCGAATCGCCCGAAAGTTTGCCCCGAAACTGGGTGACCCGTATAGGCTGAATGAATACCGAATACGTTTGACGTGCCCGGTTTTGTTGAAACACGCAACCTGGGGGAAGGTAACACGTGTCAACTCGATCTATGTCACAGAAAATGCGAGTGCGCCTGCTGGGCGCGGCAGTGCTTACCGCCACCGCAGTCGGTCTTGTCGGAGCCCCGCTCGTTGCACCCACAAACGCCCACGCAGTTGATGCGAGCCTGCCCACCTGGCAAGACGTCGAGAACGCCAAGCAGAATCAAGCTGCAACCGCAGCAAAGATTACAGAGGTTGAAGCGCTGCTCGTGCAGGTTGCCCAAGAGGTCGAGGCCACCGCCAAAGAACGTGACGCCGCGATCGCCGCATTCACGATTGCCGAAGAGAACCTGGTGCAGGCCAACGCTCGCCTCGACGAGCTGAACCTAAAACTCGCAGAGAGCACGCAAGAGGCTGACACTGCCTCTCAAGAAGCAGCATCGCTTGTTGGCCTGATGTATCGATCTGGCGGCATAGATCGCAGCGCCGAAATGTTTCTCGAGAGCGACGCCACAACATCTGACCAGTTGCTAGAGCGCCTCGCCTCAATGTCTAAGGCGACCGAACGAAATTCTCAGATCGCAGAAGAAGCTACGCGCGCCAAGAATGATGCGCAGTCGCTCGGTGATCAGGCAGATGTTGTCTCGAAAGAGCGCGAGCGTCTAGAACAAGAAGCGCAGGCTCGTCAAGAAGAAGCAGCTGCTCTCGCTGCAGCAGCCGAGGCGAAGCAGGCAGAGCAAGAAACACAAAAGGCGACGCTCGATATGCAGCTCGTGGCGCTCAAAGACACCACGACCAAAACCGTGGCCGGCTACCAAGAGCGCCTAAACCAAGAGGCAGAAGAACAGCGTCAGCGCGAAGAAGAAGAGCGTCGCAGGCGCGAAGAAGCTGCTGCCAGTGGCGGCGGTGGCAGCAGCGGAGGCGGCGGGGGCACCCCCGGCGGCTCGGGCTCAGGCTGGGGTCTGCCCATCACCTCTTACTGGGTCTCTGAAGAGTTTGGCGGCGGGCGCAGTCACGGCGGCATCGACCTCGCAGCGAGCATGTGGACCCCAATCTACGCAGCCGCCGCGGGCACCGTCACCGCCTGCTATGAGTTCAGCAACTACGGCAACACCGTCGACATTACGCACCCCGACGGGTCGAGAACACGCTACGCGCACCAGCCCTACGGCGGCATCACGGTGAGTTGTGGCCAGTGGGTCAGCCAGGGTCAGCGAATCGGCAGCGTGGGCAGCACTGGCTGGTCGAGCGGCCCGCACCTGCACTTTGAGACCTGGCCAACCCTCGGTTACCGAGTGAACCCGCGCGGCTTCATGGCCGACCGCGGCGTCTGGTTCTAGCCTGACCCGAGCACGGTGCTGAGCAGTATGCTGAGCACCGTGCTGCACAGGGCACGGAGTCACCGCAGAATCGCTCATTCGGTCTTCGCTAAACACTACGATTGAAACCATGCCCTTTCCCCTGCTCGTAGCCTTTGATCTCGACGACACCCTCGCCCCATCGAAATCAGCCGTCGACCCCCGCATGCTCGACGTCTTCGCTCGCTTGCTTGAGCGCACCACGGTCGCGGTAATTTCTGGTGGCAACTTCGAGCAGTTCGAGACGCAGCTGGTGACTCGGCTCGAGGCTTTCGGTGCGGCAGGCGGCGTCAACGAGGCAATGCTCGAGCGCCTGCACCTGCTGCCCACCTGCGGCACGCGTTACGAGCGCCGCGAAGGCGGCTCCTGGCGCACCATGTACCAAGAGCACCTCGAACCAGCGCAGCGCGACGCTGCGTTCACCGCGCTGCGCGAAGAGGCCGAGCGACTAGGCCTGTGGCAGAGCGAGACCTGGGGCGAGGTTCTCGAAGATCGCGGCTCGCAGGTCACCTTCTCGGCACTCGGCCAGCGTGCGCCGGTCGCTGCGAAACACGAGTGGGATCGCGACGGCGCCAAGAAGAACGCCCTCCGTGCCGCAGTGGCTGAACGACTGCCAGACCTTGAAGTACGTAGCGGCGGATCGACCTCGGTCGACATCACTCGCCGAGGCATCGACAAGGCATACGGTATGCGCAAGCTCGCAGAACACACGGGCATTTCACTCGACGATATGCTCTTCATCGGCGACCGACTCGACCCCGACGGCAACGACTACCCGGTAAAGGCCATGGGTGTCACCTGCATCGAGGTAACTGGCTGGGAGCACACGGTCGAAGTGCTCGAGGGCTTGCTCGCCGAGTAGCCTCAGCGAGCACCTCGCACATAGGGGGTGGCGAGGGCAGGTGGCAGCGCTGATCCTTTTCGAGCACACACCAGCACCAGCATTACGGCAACAAATGGAGCCATCGTCACCACATCGTTCGGCAGGCTAATCGCGGTGAGCTGCAGTGCCGTGCCCGTCGCGATGAAGAGCCCATAGATCAGCGAGATGAGCACGATCCACCGCATGCGACCGCGGGCGAGCATCGCGGTCACAATCGCGAGAAAGCCCAGCCCGTGCGTCATGCCGGGGGTAAATGTGCCTGCCGAGACCAACGAAAGATATGCGCCGCCGAGACCGGCCGCAACGCCACCAAACAGCACAGCAAACAAGCGAATGCGCAGCACGCTGCCACCCGCCGCGTCAAGGGCGGCAGGCTGCTGCCCCGCCGCGCGCAATCTGAGACCCGGCACGGTGCGTGAGAGCCAGAGTGCAACTACTACGACGAGCACGAAGGTGAGCGAGAACATACCGGGGCGCGCAAAGAGCACCGAACCGATGACGGGCACCTCAGAGAGCGCCGGTATCACCCAGACATCGGGCAGGCCGAGCCGTGGTCGCGACCCTGAGAAGCTCCAATCGTAGAGCATGCTGCTCAGACCAGTACCGGCGAGCGTCATGCCAATACCGACGACGATCTGGTTCGCGTTCAACCACACCGAAAGCACCATCAGCACTGACTGCAAGGCGACGCCCGAGAGTGCGCCCGCCAGAAAACCGAGCCAGAAGTTGCCACTCGCGAGCGTTGCAGCGAACGCCGCGTACCCCCCTACAAGCAACACGCCCTCAAGACCCACGTTCAGCACACCTGCTTGCTCGCCAACACTCTCGCCGATCGCTGCGAGCAGCAGCGGAATCATGCTCGCGAATGTGGCGAGCAGAAACGCGGTAACCATCACCTCGTTCATTTGGGGCCCCCTGCACGGGTGGGGTTGCGAGCAGCTGCCCCGTTTGAAAACAGCCCCCGCCTCAGGTAGCTGTGCCCAAGCCTGAATCGACTGCCAAGCACTTCGATCGCGACCATAAAAATGAGCACCAGCGCGACAATCACGCCCAGCACATCAACAGACACCCCGGCTCGCTGTGCCGCAATTGTGCCACCGGTCGCAAGCACCGAGTAGAAGGCGACGAGTGGCACCGAACCGAGCGGGCTGAGTCTCGCCAGAAACACGAAGGGCAAAATCTTGTCGCCGTAGCCCGGGTTCCACTCGGCCCGCGAGTACCCCCAGAGCCCTAGCATATCGACCAGCGCAGCGAGGGTGATCATTGCAGTCGAAGCAACGAACACTGCAATCGTCACACGCCGCACGTCGATGCCAGCGTGCCGAGCTGCATCTGGGTTTGCGCCGACCACGTCGATTTTGAGACCAAGCGACGACTTTGTGAGCAAGAAATGAGCGGCGACAACGAGCAGCAGTGCAAACACGAAGCCAATGTGCACCTGTGTGCCCGGAATAAACGGCAGCATGAACTCAAGATCGAGCACCCTCGTTTGCGGCACCGAAACACCCGGGTCAATAAACATGCCCCTGATCAGCAGGTTTGCAACGCTCATCGCGATAAACGACATCATGAGGCTCGTGATGACCTCGTTTGTGCCCCGGTAGGCCTTCAGCAACGCGGGCACGAGCCCGAGCAACGCGCCGATGACGAGTGCCACAAGCAGCAGCACGAGCAACGCCAGCGGGTACGGCAGCGCAGTGAACATGTCGGGCGCAATGCCCGCGATAACGGCGGCGGCGAGCAGATAACTGCCGCCATACCCGAGGTTCCAAAGGCCCGCGCGAAATGCAATGATCAGCCCGAGCGCCACGAGCAGCAGTGGCGCCATCACGATGAGGCTCTGCTGCAGCCCAATGCCCTGCGTTCCGAGGGTGAGCACGTTGGCATAGAACGCAAAAGGATCAGCCCCGAGGCCTGCGATCACAAGCCCCCCGGCGGCGAGCGCCAACACAAGCGGGGCGATTGTGCGCAGCAGCACGTCTGAAATGCGTGCCCGCATTAGGCACCACCCGCGATCAGCGCGCCGACGCGCTCGCGCACAGCAGCTCCATCGTTTTCAACGGTGCTCACAATGCGCCCCTCAGAAATCACTGCGATGCGGTGCGACAACTCGGTGAGCTGATCGAGCTCTGTCGAGATGAGCAGCACCGCCACCCCCGCTG
>JAPXTT010000073.1:0-6101 GCA_033812395.1 Leucobacter sp.
GTGCACGCGCGAGACCGCGTCGAATACCTTGCCTGCATCGAGCAGGGGGCCACCCGAGGCGTGCTGCAGTTCGTTTGCGAGCACGTTGAGCAGCAACTCGGTGTCTGAGTGGGTGTTGAGGTGTCGGCGATCGACACTGTACATCTCGGCGTTCAACTCACGCGTGTTCGTGAGGTTGCCGTTGTGCACGAGAATGATGCCGTAGGGCGCGTTGACGTAGAAGGGCTGAGCCTCTTCTTCGCGGGCAGCCGAACCGCTCGTAGCGTAGCGCACGTGGCCGAGCCCGACATTGCCGAGCAGTGAACGCATGTCTCTGGTGCGGTAGGCCTCACGCACCTGCCCCTTGGCCTTCACCATGTGAAACTGATTGCCGTCGGCGGTTGCGATGCCTGTCGAGTCTTGCCCGCGGTGCTGCAGCAGCAACAGCGAGTCGTAGATTTGCTGATTAGCTGCTTCTTGAGAAACGATGCCTACGATGCCGCACATGTACTAGTGATGCTCCTGCGAGTCGACCGAGCGTCGCCTGCCGCGACTCAACAAGTCTACCCGCCCGAGCAGCTGGTGATCCTCGCCGAAGGTACTGGCCCACACTGAGCAACCCCGCTACCTGCCCACGCGCCCGGTGATCCTCGCCGCCAGGGTCTTCTTAAGGCCCAGTGAGGGGGCATGGAACATCGGGGTCACGCAGCGCGCGACACTGGTCGCGCCGGTGCCGGAGCCGGGGGCATACGGCCAGTGGGGTCTGCACTGCGTACGAGATATGCACTGCGTACGAGTATTTCGGCCAGAATCTCGCACATACTGCAGATCTCGCACGCCATGCAGTGACGGCAAGTGGAGCTCCTGCAATCGGATGATGTGGATTCTGCACTTAACTGCAGGAGTTTCGCTCATTCAGCGCGCCGCAAGCGCCGGTCGCCCCGCACGACTCTAAGAAGATCCTGCCTCGCCCCTGGTAATTGCAACCGGGCGAGGATCACCGGTCGTGCGGGCAGGTAGGCTTGTAAGGGTGAGCGAACAGAGCAACGCATACGCACAGGCCGGAGTAGACACCGCGGCAGGCGATCTCGCCGTCGAACTGATGAAGTCGGCGGTCGCGCGTACGCACGGCCCCGAGGTGCTTGGGGGAGTAGGCGGCTTCGCCGGCCTCTTCGATGCGAGCGCGCTGCTCGGCTACAAGCGGCCCCTGCTGGCCTCGTCGACCGACGGTGTTGGCACCAAGGTCGCGATCGCGCAGGCGATTGATAAGCACGACACGATCGGCCAAGACCTCGTGGCGATGGTCGTCGACGACATCGTGGTGGTCGGTGCCAAGCCGCTCATGATGACCGACTATATCGCCTGCGGCAAGGTGGTGCCCGAGCGCATCGCCTCGATTGTGCGCGGCATCGCCGAGGCCTGCGAGGCTACCGGCACCGCCCTTGTGGGTGGCGAAACCGCAGAGCACCCGGGGTTGCTTGGCCCCGACGACTACGACGTTGCGGGTGCCGCCGTTGGTGTGGTCGAGGCAGATAAGCTGCTCGGCCCCGATCGTGTGCGCGACGGCGACGTGGTGCTCGCGATGGGTGCCTCGGGCCTGCACTCGAACGGTTTCTCGCTGGTGCGTCACATTCTCGCCAGCCGCGACATCATCTACACCGATCACAGCGTAGAGCTCGGCGCGAGCTACGGCGAGGCGCTGCTCGAGCCGACCGCGCTCTACACCGGCCCACTGCTGCGCGTGCTCGAGAACCCGGCTCTCGACGGCGCGATTCACTCGCTCAGCCACGTCACCGGCGGTGGTATCGCCGCGAACCTGGCACGCGTGTTGCCGGTTGGCGCCTGGGTCGAGCTCGATCGCGGCACCTGGTCGCCGCTGCCCGTGTTCATGCATCTTGCCGACCTCGGCGGTCACACGCTCGAGAGCCTCGAGGGCGCCTGGAACCTCGGCATCGGCATGTTTGCGGTGGTCGATTCTGCGCAGGCAGCAGCGGTCTCGTCGGCGCTCAGCGCCGAGGGGCTGAAGGTCTGGCAGGCCGGCGTGATTTCGACGAGCACGCGCGACTTCACTGGCTTCGAGCAGGGCGCCAAAGGCGTAGATGGTGGCGCTGTGCGCCTGGTTGGCGGGTTCGCAGGCTAGTTGTAGTTTCGCGGGGTCTCGCGCCCCGCGCCCCGCGGCGACACGAACTCACCCCCGCGATAGTGCACGAATTGTGCCTTCGAAGCGACCCAAAGCGCAATTCGTGCACTATTGAGGGTGAGCGTGCGGGTGCACGACACGGGGTGTGCGTGGGCGTGCGCGACACGGGGCGAGCGTGCGGGTGCACGACACGGGGTGAGTGTGCGGGTGCGCGACACGGGTGAGCGTGGGTGTGCGCTATCGCGGGTGCACGTGCGTGCAGACGTGAACTAAGACGCTACTCGTCGTCGTCGTAATCGTCGTCTGCGCCGTATTTGTCGGCGTACTCTGCCCACGCATCTTCGTCTGTGCTCGTTGAACCCAGCTCGCGCTGAAGTTGCGACAGATCAGTGTTCGGGCTGAAGTACTTCAGCTCCCGAGCGACTTTGGTGTGCTTTGCTTTTTGACGGCCGCGCCCCATGCGTGACCCCCTTACACATTCGGGCCTCGTGGAAGGGCGATTCTCACGAAGCGATGCTCAATTTACCCAAAATGGACGTATAGAACCGATCTTAGCACTGAAGTCGGCACCTCTCATTCGCTCCCAGCCTTTGCACACCGAGGCGAGTTCGATGCACACCGAGGCGAGTTCGATGCACACAAGAGTATGCCCGTACAGGGATACGATGTGAGCATGAAAGATCGAGCAGCTAGGGGTGGCGCTTCGCGGCGGGTGCTTTTTCTCGTGCTCGGCATTGCTGTCGCGGCGTTGCTTGGCGCGATCGCGGTGCTCGTGCTGCCTATCGTGACGCACCAGAGCGCTGGCGGCTCAGGCCAGACGCTGCCTACGGGCTTCACCTCTCACGCCGAGGCCAAGGGGGCAGACGGGCGCATACGCGAGCTCACTGTTGAGACCGTAGACGGTGAACCCGCTGACCTTTCGCGCTTGCGTACGGGTGAAGAGCTCGTGGTGCGAGGCAGCGGTTACGACCCAGCAATTGGCATCTACGTCTCGATCTGTCTCGTGCCCGAGGCGCCGGGCACGAAGCCCGCGCCCTGCCTCGGAGGGCTGCCTGAGGGTGCGATGGAGGGCAAGGCCGCCGGCACCGACGAGGCCCTGTCGAGCGCATGGATCACCGACGACTGGGCCTGGAAGGCTTTTGCGAATAAGGGGTATGACGACCCTCAGCAGGGGGCTTTTGAGGTGCGTCTGCTCGTGCCGCCGGCCGCGCAAGAGGGCATCGACTGCGCGAAGCAGGTGTGCGCGGTCACGACCCGCGCCGACCACACCGCAGCGACCGACCGAGTGCAAGATATGCAATTGCCGGTTGCGTTTACTGAGTGAGCGGCAGAATCACGAGCGTCGCAACCGTGTAGATCACGAGGCCGGCGAGCGAGCCAACGACGGTGCCATTGATTCTGATGAACTGCAGATCTTTGCCCACCTGCAGCTCGATCTTCTCGGCAGCCTCGCGCGCATCCCAGCGCTGCACGGTATCTGACACGACGCGTGCCAGGTCGTGGCGATAGCTGCGCACGAGATGCTCGACGACCTGCATGACCCACACATCGATCTTGTACTGCAGGGTGCTGTCTGCCCTGAGTCGCCCGCCGAAGTCTTGCAACGCCGCGAGCATTCTGACACGCAGTTCACTGTGCTGATCCTCGAGCATCTCAACGAGAGCTGCACGAGCCGTGACCCAGGTGCTTTCGGCGAGTGCACGTATGCGGGGGCTGTCGAACACCTCATGCTTGAACGACTCGAGCTGAGCCTGCAGCTCTGGCTTTTCACCAAGGTCACGGGCGAGGTCGTCGAAGAATCCGCCGACGGCCTGCCGAAAAGGGTGCTCGCGATCGTCGCGAACCGCCTGCACAAAACGCACCGTCTCTGCATGAATACGATCGTCTACAAACCGCTGGGCGATGCTCGGCAACCATGAGGGCAGGCGAGACGAGAGCATGCGGTCAAAGGCCTCGGGGTGCTGCGCGAGCCAATCTTGCAGACGATCAGCACCGACCTCGATCAGCGTTTCGTGGTGGCCGCCCTCGAGAAATGAGTCGAGCGCGCGGCCCAGCATTGGCCCCCATTCGGGCTCGATCATGTGCCGCCGCACCAGCGCCTCGATGAGTTCTTGCACGTCGTTATCGTTCAGCACCGCGAGCGCACCGAGACCCGCGTTCGCGACCATCTCGCTGACGCGCTCTGCGTGATCCTTTTGCTGTAACCAGTCGCCGGCCATGCGTGCGCCGCTAATCTCACTGAGTTTTGCGTGCACGACTTCGTCAGCAAGAAAGTTCTGTTCGATGAACGAGCCGAGGCCTTCGCCGATCTCGTTCTTCTTATTCGAGATGAGATTGGTGTGCGGAATCGGCAGGCCGAGTGGCCTTCTGAACAGCGCAGTGACGGCAAACCAGTCGGCGAGCGCACCGACCATGCCGCCCTCGCTCGCGGCGCGCACATAGCCGAGCCACGGGTAGCGCGATTGCAGCGCGAAACTGATGACAAACACGACCGCCATCACGACCAACAGGCCGAGCGCAAGGCCCTGCATCTTGCGCAGTTGCGAGAGGCGTTCAAAATCGTCGGGAGTGACCGCGCCGAGGGTGCGTTTGCTCGTTTTCACCACCCCTTGATTATGCCGGTCATAACTGTCAGGGGTGCATGAAAGAATTCAGGTATGCATCTGCTCTCAACACTGAGCCTCAAAAACCGCGCGCTCATCGCCCTCGTCACTATCGTCGCGTCGGTGTTTGGGGTGATCGGGGTCGGCTCGCTCAAACAAGAGCTGATGCCTTCGGTGCAGTTTCCGGCGATCGTGGTGGTCTCGAGCTACCCGGGCGCCTCACCCGAGGTCGTGAACAACGACGTGTCGGCCCCCATCGAGACGGCGCTACGCGGGGTGCCTGGCCTCGAGCAGACGACCGCGACTTCGAGCACCGGGGCCTCAATGGTGCTCGCACAATTCACCTACGGCGTCGACCTTGCGGCCACAGAACAAAAGGTTGAACGGGCGGTTTCGCGCATTTCGCGCATGCTGCCAGACAGCGTTGAACCACAGGTGATGTCAGGTTCGATCGATGATCTGCCGGTGGTGCAGATCGCGGTGACGCCGCCGAGCGGCACCGACGCCGAAGACACTGCGCGCCTCATCGATCGCGTTGCGCTGCCAGAGCTGAACGACCTCGACGGGGTGCGAGAGGCGCAGCTCGTCGGCGCACGCGGCGATCGCGTGACGATCACCCCGAACAGCGACCGGCTCGCAGCAGAGTACCTGAGCGCGCAGGCGATTCCCGATGCGCTGCAGCAGAGCGGTGTGCTCATGGCGGCAGGCAGCATCACCGAAGACGGGCAGACGCTCGCGGTGCAGGCGGGGTCGAGGCTCGACTCGGTCGAGCAGATCAGCGCACTGCCGCTCGTGCGCGACCCCAGCATGCTGCAGGCGCGCGCGCAGGCTGCCGCAGCAGAGGCCGCGGCACAGCAGGCGGCAGCAGCCGGTGCCGGGGCCGGGGCCGGCTCGACGATGCCGGGTGCAGCCGGAGCGAGTGCAGGGGCGGCGCAGGCTGCCCAAGCTCAGGCCGCCGAAACGCCGCAGCTTGACGCTCTTCCCGTCATCACCATAGGCGAGGTGGCAGACGTCACGCTCGAGGCCAACCCGCAGCAGAGCATCTCGCGAGTAAACGGCGAGCCGGCGCTCACAATCGCCGTCACGAAACTCTCGTCAGCAAACACCGTCGAGGTCTCGCATGTCGTGCGCGCCGCGCTCGACGAGCTCGAAGTTTCGCTCGATGGCGCGAAGCTCGAAGTCGTGTTCGACCAGGCTCCCTACGTAGAGCGTTCGATCGAGACGCTCACCACAGAGGGGCTGCTCGGTCTCGTCTTCGCCGTGCTCGTAATTCTGGTGTTCTTGATGTCGGTGCGGGCGACGCTCGTCACCGCGATCTCGATACCCGTGTCGGTGCTGCTCACGTTCGTCGGGCTGAACTTCGCAGACTACACGCTCAA
>JAPXTT010000074.1:0-5952 GCA_033812395.1 Leucobacter sp.
CACCCCCACACGGGATCCTCTTAGAGGAAGAAATTACGCGATGGCTGCAACTACTGCAGTGTGCAGTACCAGCATTCGCCTGTAATCGCTTGCGCGCTTACAGCTCAGCGAATGCTGCTCGCAGCAGCTGAGCGGTCTCGGTAGGCGTCTTGCCCACGCGAACGCCGGCGGCCTCGAGGGCCTCCTTCTTCGCCTGTGCGGTGCCAGCCGAGCCAGACACGATGGCACCTGCGTGGCCCATGGTCTTGCCCTCGGGAGCGGTGAAGCCTGCGACGTAGCCGACAACGGGCTTCGTCACGTTCGCCTTGATGAACTCTGCCGCGCGCTCCTCAGCGTCGCCACCGATCTCACCGATCATGACAATCGCCTTGGTCTCGGGGTCGGCCTCAAACGCGGCGAGCGCGTCGATGTGCGTGGTGCCGATGACGGGGTCGCCGCCGATGCCGATCGCGGTCGAGAAACCGAGATCGCGCAGCTCGTACATCATCTGGTAGGTCAGGGTGCCCGACTTCGAGACGAGGCCGATGGGGCCCTTGCCGGTGATGGTCGCGGGCGTGATGCCTGCGAGTGCCTCACCGGGGGTGATGATGCCGGGGCAGTTCGGGCCGATGATGCGGGTCTTGTTACCGGTGGCCTTGGCGTGAGCCCAGAGCTCAGCCGAGTCCTTGACGGGCACACCCTCGGTGATGATGACGAGCAGGCCGATGCCAGCGTCAATCGCCTCAACCGCAGCGTCCTTAGTGAAGGCCGGGGGCACGAATGCGACCGAGACGTCAGCACCAGTAGCAGCCATTGCCTCGCCAACCGTGGCGAACACGGGCAGTTCGACGGTCTCGCCAGCGGCGTTCACGTGCGACACGGTAGTGCCAGCCTTGCGGGCGTTCACGCCGCCCACAATCTGCGTGCCAGCGGCGAGCATGCGAGCGGTGTGCTTGGTGCCCTCGCCGCCGGTGATGCCCTGCACGATGACCTTTGAATCCTTGTTCAGGAAGATAGACATAGTTCTAAACTCTCTCTTCGTCTCGTGCGCTTAGGCGGCTGCGTTTGCGAGCTCGGCGGCCTTGTCGGCGCCCTCGTCCATGGTGGCGGCCTGAACGACGAGCGGGTGGTTCGCCTCGTTCAGAATTGCGCGGCCCTCTTCGACGTTGTTGCCGTCGAGGCGCACAACGAGCGGCTTGTTCGCTGCATCGCCAAGCTTGGCGAGCGCGCCCACGATACCGTTTGCGACTGCGTCACACGCTGTGATGCCGCCGAAGACGTTCACGAACACCGACTTCACCTGCGGGTCACCGAGGATGACGTCGAGACCAGCGGCCATAACCTCAGCCGAGGCGCCGCCGCCGATGTCGAGGAAGTTGGCGGGCTTCACGCCGCCGTGGTTCTCACCAGCGTAGGCAACAACGTCGAGGGTCGACATCACGAGGCCAGCACCGTTACCGATGACACCCACCTCACCGTCGAGCTTCACGTAGTTGAGGTCTTGAGCCTTGGCCTTCGCCTCGAGCGGGTCTTCAGCCGACTTGTCGGCGAGCGCCTCATGGCTCGGCTGACGGAAGTCTGCGTTCTCGTCAAGAGAGACCTTGCCGTCGAGCGCGATGATCTCGCCCTCACCTGTCAGCACCAGCGGGTTGACCTCGACGAGGGTTGCGTCTTCGCCGACGTAGACCTCGTAGAGCTTCACGAACACAGCCGCAACCTTGGCGATGAGCTCTTCAGGGAAGTTCGCAGCGCGTGCGATCTCTTCTGCCTTCGCAGCGTCGATGCCCGTGATCGGGTTGACCTCGATGCGAGCGAGCGCCTCGGGCTTCTCGACCGCGAGCACCTCGATCTCCATGCCGCCCTCGACGCTGCAGAGCGAGAGGTACGAGCGGTTTGCTCGGTCGAGCAGCACTGAGAAGTAGAACTCCTGCTTGATGTCGGCGCCAGCAGCGACCATCACGCGCTTGACGACGTGGCCCTTAATATCAAGGCCGAGGATCGCCTGAGCAGCCTCGTATGCCTCGTCTGGGGTCTTTGCAACCTTCACACCGCCAGCCTTGCCGCGGCCACCAGTCTTTACCTGAGCCTTCACGACGACGACACCGCCGATCTTCTCGGCAGCAGCGCGCACCTCCTCAGGAGTGTCCGCGACGATACCGGCGAGCACCGGCACCCCGTACTGTTCGAAAAGATCTCGTGCCTGGTACTCGTACAGATCCACGTACTGTCCCTTTGCCCTTCGCTATTGGTCAGAATGATCCGAGGCAGAAAATGTCTCGATGTCGAGATAAGTCGACCAATCGCAAAGTCTACCATTGCAATATCAACGCGGGTCGCGTTCGACCCTCGCTAGTCAACCTTCTCGATCGGCGAGAGCTTGATGAGCAACTTGCGCTCCCCCACCGAATCGAACACCGCGTGCGCAATGCGCTTCGAGCCCACACCTGTGACAGCGGTGACCCGCCCCTCGCCGTAGTCGTCGTGGCGAATGCGATCGCCGGGCGCAAGCTCGAGGTCACCGTTATCGCGCACGCTCGAGCCGACCATGTTCGGAAACCCGCCGCCGTTCTTCTGCGCCTCTTTCGCGAGGCGCTTGCGCTCACGCCACTGCTCGAGCGCCGACTGCATGCCTCCGCTCGCGGGCTCGCTGACGGCAGCGCTGCCCGACATGCGCCCGCTCGACCCGAAGCTCACATTCGAATCGACGGGTCGACGCGAAGCGCCTCCCCGTGACCCGTAGCCGCCTGACCCGCCCGCGCCGTACCCGCCACCGCGGGGCGCGTTCAACGCTCGTGACTCCGTGCCACCACGACCGGTAACTTCACCGGGCGATTGCCGCCACTCGACAAGTTCATCGGGAATCTCTTGCAGAAAGCGCGAGGGCATCGCAACGTTGATGTCTCCAAACGTCGAGCGTGTGCTGGCTAACGTAAGGTAGAGCCGTTCACGGGCACGCGTGATGCCGACGTACATCAGTCGGCGCTCCTCGCTGATGCCACCGACCTCGTCGACCGACATCTGGTGCGGAATCAGCCCTTCTTCGACGCCGGTCAAGAAAACCGTGTTGAACTCGAGCCCCTTCGCGGTGTGCAGCGTCATGAGTGAGACTGTGCCGCTCTGATCGTCGAGGTCGTCTGCCGCGGCGACCAGACTCACCTCAGTGAGAAACTCGAGCAGGCCCGCGCCCGGGTTGCGCACATCAAACTCACGCGCCACAGAGACGAGCTCTTCGAGGTTCTCGGCGCGCGCCTCGTCTTGCGGGTCTCGCTTTGCCCGCAGCTTCTCGATCATCTCGGTCTCATCGAGAATGAGCTTCAGCACGTCGGCCACGGGAGCTGGCTTCTTGCGTGTCTCGTCATCGGCGCCGCTCGAGCCGCCGCCCAAGCTGCCCTCGTCGTGCACTTCGCCGGTCAGCGGGTCGTAGCTGATATCGGTGGGCCCGCCACCTACCGCCATGCGCGTTGCACGCAGCAGCAGCTCACCGAGCTGCTTCACCGTGTCGCGCACCTTCGGGCCGAACGGCACCTCGTCGGCTCGCAGCATCGCTTCGTGAAACGAGATGCCCTGGGTCTCTTGAAAGTGCGCGAGCTGCGCCTCGGCCATTGGCCCGATGCCTCGTTTAGGCACCCCAATTAATCGCGACCATGCGATCGGGTCATACGGGTTTGCAAGGCTTGTAAGATACGCCATCGCGTCTTTTATCTCGGCCCGCTCGTAGAACTTCGTGCCGCCGAGCACACGGTACGGAATCGCCCCGCGAATCAGCAGCTCTTCGAGGGCACGGGTCTGCGAGTTGGTGCGATAGAACACCGCGATATCACCGTACGCGGTGCCCGCACGGTGCAGATCTTCAATCTCTTCTGCGACGAAACGCGCTTCATCGTGCTGCGAGTACCCGGTGAAGCCGACGAGCTTTGCGCCGTCACCAGAAGTGGTGAAGAGGTTCTTTTCTTGCCTGTCGAAGTTGTTGCCGATCACGGCGTTTGCCGCCGAGAGAATGTTCTGCGTCGAACGGTAGTTCTGCTCGAGCTTCACTACCTCGGCACCCGTGAAGTCGCGCTCGAACTCGACAATGTTTCTAATGTCGGCCCCGCGAAACGCATAGATCGACTGGTCGCTATCACCGACCACGGTAAGCGATGCACCCGGAATACGGCCGGTGCCGTCGACCTCGAACTCGCGCACCGGCGGCACGAGTCGGTCAACATCGGCCGCATCAACGCCGCGCGTGAGCTCACGAATGAGCGAGTACTGCGCGTGGTTCGTGTCTTGGTACTCGTCAACCAGAATGTGCCGAAAACGTCTCTGGTAGATGGCAGCCACGTCGGAGTGCGCCCGAAACAGGTGCACGGTCTGCCCGATGAGGTCATCGAAATCAAACGCGTTTGCGCGCCGCAACTGCTGCTCGTACTCGTGAAAAATCTCTACAAAGAGGCGTTCACGCGGGTCGCTCTCGTTTGCCGTCGCGCGGTAGCTCGCGGCATCTTGCAGCTCGTTCTTCAATCGCGAGATCTTCGAGCCGGTATTTGCCGGGGTGAAGCCGAAACTATCGGCCTCGCTCTCTTTGATAATGCGCTTCAACAGTGCCCGCGAGTCTGCAGAGTCATAGATTGTAAAACCAGAGACGTAGCCAAAGCGCTCAGCCTCACGCCGCAAAATGCGCACGCACGCCGAGTGAAATGTCGATATCCACATGCCGCCGGCAACGTCGCCACCGAGCAGGTCTTCGACGCGCTCGCGCATCTCGGCCGCAGCCTTATTTGTAAACGTGATCGCGAGAATCTGGCTCGGCCACGCCTCTCTGCCCCGAATCAGCTGCGCAATGCGGTGCGTGAGCACGCGGGTCTTGCCTGATCCCGCGCCAGCGACAATCAACAGTGCTTGGCCGCGTGCTTCAACGGCACGTCGCTGCTGCGGGTTCAGCCCAGCAACAAGCGAGTCTTCACCCGCAGGCTGACTGAGCGGAACCCCCGAAGGGTCAAGGAGCACGAAATCGTTCATCACCTCAAGTCTAGAAGTGACCGCCGACATTTCTGTGCGCGAGCAGCACTGTACCCACACAAGCTCGACACACACGGCAGAATGGAAGCATGCGTCACTCAGCCCCGGCTCTCTCAGCAGCTCGACCAGAGGTGCTCGTTTTCGCAACCGGCGGCACTATCGGCATGCGCGAAACCGACCGCGGGCTCGCCCCTGACCCAGGTTTCGAAGAGGCACTAGAGCAGCTGGTAGTTCGCATCTGCAGCCCACTCGGTATCGACTATCGCATCAACCATCTGAGCCCGGCGATTGACAGCGCAAATGCAGACGCCGAGACAGGCGCGCGAATCGCACGTGCCGTTCGTGCGAGAGTACGCACAAAGCGCCCGAACGGCGTCGTCATCACCCATGGCACTGACACCCTCGCCTACACAGGCGCGCGCATCGCCTTCGAGCTCGACGGCCTGGGCGTGCCGGTCGTGCTCACCGGCAGCCAGTTTGCCCACAGCGCACCCGGCACAGATGCCCCTGCAAATCTCTCACTCGCGATCAGGGCTGCGATCAAGGCCAGCAACGATGCTCCGGCCTGCATCGCGTTCGGCGGGGCACTCATGCCAGCGATTCGCGCGACTAAGGCGCAGGCCGAAGATCTACGCGCGTTTCGAGCTGAGCGCAAGCTGGGGCCAGCACCCACCGGCGTACCAAAGCAGTTGCTCAACGGTTCTGATCGGGTTGCGCCCGCTCGCACCCTCGCGTTTCGTTTCGTGCCTGGGGTTGTGGCCGAGGATCTGCGCGCAGCCGTCGGAGGCGGCCCGGATGGGCTCGTGCTCGAGTGCTACGGCAGCGGCAATGCGCCGATGGCGAGGCCGGGCATGGCAGATGTGCTGCGCGAGATATGCAGGGAAATGCCGGTGGTTGCGGTGACCCAGTGCGCGACCGGCGGCGTCGACCCTGATCGCTACGCCGTCGGTGGTGAGCTCGCTGCCACGGGTG
>JAPXTT010000075.1:0-5952 GCA_033812395.1 Leucobacter sp.
CCGCAGCAGAGCTCACGATTCTGCGAGATTTTTCGACCGGCTACCACTCGCGGAACGGTGGTGGCGACACGATTCGTACGGACGGCGACCTGCCGATCCTTGACCTCAGAATGCTGCGCGCTTCAGGCGAAGGCGAGGTGCAGTCATGAACGTGGGATCACACCGCAAGCGTGCGGCAAACGAACCCGTTGAGGTGCTGCTCGGCCGAGACGAGCAGGCTCCGGCGGCTGGCTCAGTTCGACCGCTCTCGATCACGCTGGGTGCGCTGTTCGTGCTGGGCAGGGGTGTTGCCGGGCTGGTATGGATAGCCGCGTTCTTGTTGACCTGGCCGACGATCGCTGCCGAAGAAGATGTGACCGCCGATATTCGGCCCTTGGTGTTTTGGCTGGTGCTGGGCGTTGGTGTGGTCGCCGTGCTGATATCTTTTGCGTTCGCCTGGTCGATCTGGCGAGGCAGCAACCTTGCCCGCGTACTCATGATGTGCGGCGTGACGATCAGCACAATTACCGCCGCTACGAGCTACTTCGCAAACGGTGAGCAGATCACCATCAAGACCACGCTGCTCACTGTCGCACTCGACATCTTGGTGCTGCTTGCACTCTCGAGCCGCGATGCGCGAGCCTGGGCGCGTGCTGGGCGGCCGAAGAAGGCTTAGTGCCAGCCCTCTTTGTCTGGCTGGTGCAGATCTTTGCGAGCCTCAACGTCTTCTTCACTCGGCTTGCCCCCGAGGCCGAGCAGCGCAAGCACCATCAGCGACACGATGAACACGATGCCAGCCACGATGCCAGCTCGGGCGAAGTCAACGACGCCCTCCGGAGTACGCAGCACGAACAGCACCACCAGGCCAGCGAACACCGCGAGCACGCCCGAAAAGCCGACGAGTTCGAGCGGGCGCAATCGGTCGCGACGCGACGGTGTGACCTGAGGCTGCTGGTCGGGCGAGGTGGGTTCAGTCATCTTTTCTATCCAGGGTGTCTTGTCTGAGGCTACTCTGAGGCTTCAGCCGAACTGAGAACGTCATCGGCCATGGGGCGAGGGTCGAAGGCGGCAATACCGAGGAATACCCCTCGGATCAGTGCGTAGGCACCGAAGAAGCCGATCACCGCGACCGCATCGTCGCGAAACAGTAACACCGAGACAGCGAGCCCGGCGCTGAGCAGCAGCGAGGGCACAGCAACCTTTGCTGGCTGCGTCTTGCGCACGAGGCGCATGCCCGTGATGACGGCGGTGAGCGCCGCCCAGAGCGCGACAACAAGAGCCATGGTGAAGCTGTCGCTCACCGCGAGCAGTGACCCCGCCGCCGCGAACGCCACTACAGCGCGGGCCGCGATCCACCAGCTCTCAGAGCTGCCGCGCAGCGCGAGATACTCGAGCAGCGTTGCCGCGCCGATAAGCGCGAGCCCCCCGCCAAGCACCCAAAGATCAAAACTGAGCTGGCTGTGAAGCGGTGCGCTAAACGCAATTGCGACGCCCACCGCAACGAGCACCACGGCACGAATCACCTGTGCTGCGCGATGACCCTGAAGACCAGAGGATGCCGAGTCGCTGATATCGCCGCTCATCGCCGCCTCCATCTCCCTGTTCATAGCTTGCGACAGTCTACTCCCCCAAGGTGTGAACAATGTCGGAGCGGTGCTGCCGCCAGGTCGATCTCGCGCTATCGCGGCTACAGCCCCGACGGCATGTCTTGGAAGCGTGAGTAGTGGCCTTGGAAGGCAACTGTAACGGTGCCGGTGGGACCGTTACGCTGCTTCGCAAGAATGAAGTCTGCCTCACCGGCACGCGGGCTGTCGCGGTCACCCGCGGCCTCACGGTGCAGCAGAATGACCATGTCGGCGTCTTGCTCGAGCGATCCAGACTCACGCAGGTCGCTGATGGCCGGCATCTTGTCGGCGCGCTGCTCCGACGCACGGTTTAGCTGCGAAAGCGCAATTACAGGCACATCGAGCTCTTTGGCGAGCAGCTTGAGCGAACGCGAGAACTCGCTGACCTCTTGCTGGCGGCTCTCTGACTTCTTACCCGAAGAGAGCAGCTGCAGGTAGTCAATGACCACCATTCTGAGCCCGTGCTGCTGCTTAAGCCTTCGACACTTCGCGCGAATCTCAACGAGCGTGAGGTTCGGGCTGTCATCAATGTAGAGCGGTTTCTCGGCAATGCGGGCCTGTGTTGCCGCAAGCTTTTGATAGTCGCGGGTGTCGAGTGTGCCCTTGCGCAGCGTCTGCAGCGGCACCGATGCCTCGGCCGACAGCAGGCGCATTGCGATCTCGGCACGCCCCATTTCGAGCGAGAAGAACACAGTTGGTGCATCTGCGTGCACCGAACCGTTGCGGGCAACGTCAAGCGCAAGCGTCGACTTACCCATTGCCGGTCGAGCCGCGATAATGATCATCTGGCCACCCGAGAAGCCGTTAGTCATCGCGTCGAGCTCGCTAAAGCCGGTGGGCACGCCGAGCATGCCGTCGGGCATCTCGCGGGCGCGCGAAATCTCTTCGAAGGCCGCCTCGACCGCAAGCGAGAGGGGCACGTAGTCTTCGGCCTGATCTGCGCCCGTCACGGTGTAGATCTCTGCCTGGGCACTGTTGACGAGGTCTACGGCCTCGCCCTCGCCCGCGTAACCCATCTGCGTGATGCGCGTGCCGGCTTCAACCAGGCGGCGCAGCAGCGCCTTTTCGGCGACAATCTCAGCATAGAAGCTCGCGTTTGCTGCCGTTGGCACAATGCTGGTCAGCGTGTGAAGGTACTCGACGCCACCCGAACGCTGCAGATCACCGCTCTTGGTGAGCTGATCAGTGACGGTAATGACGTCTGTCGGGTCACCCTGCGAGTAGAGCGTCAGCACCGCCTCGTAAATAACCTCGTGCTTGGGCACGTAGAAATCACCAGCACGCAGCTGACCGGTTACGTCAGCAACCGCATCTTTCGAAAGCAGCATGCCGCCGAGCACGCTCTGCTCTGCAAGCAAGTCGTGCGGTGGCACCCGCTCAAAGCCACGCGAATCATCTTCAAACTCGGGTGGCGCGTCGGGGATGCCGAGGTGCGCGATCGACAAAGCGATCTCCTTTCAGGGGTGCTGGTCTGTCTGAGTAGCTTGTGTTGCCTGCCGTTTACCCAGTAGACACCGGACCACCGACATTCACGCTAGAGCGCCTCACTAGCCAGGGCAAGCCGAGGCAAAGCTCAGACCTACGCGCCTGTGGATAACTAGGTGAATAACTCACCTGATTTCCTCGCTTGTTATCCACAATTCTGGGGATAACATGTGGACAAACCTTCGGTTTGATGCTTAATTATCGCTTTGATCAGGCTTTTGGTCGCATCAAGGTTGTGAAGTTATTCAACTTTCAGGTGCAAGTTGAAGCTTGCGCCACCAGCCCTCCTGTGGAAAAATAGTGCTTTCCGAGAGCCGTGTCAAGTCGAAACGGGCAGGTCGAAAAGATATATTTCACCGTGGGGGGAGGCCCGAGAAAAACTGCCGGTGAGGGCCGAAAGTGTCGCGCGAGTAAACGGCGCCTTGGTATCGCGGCGCTACTTCAGGCAGTGCGCACGCAAAAGGGCGGGGGCATAAGCCCCCGCCCTTAGTGTCGCAGCGAGAATTAGCGAGCAGCGATTACCTGGAGGGTAACCTCTGCGTCGACGCCCTCGAGCAGGTGGACCGTAGCGTTGTACTCACCGGTCGTCTTGATGGTCGGAACCGTGATCTTGCGCTTGTCGATCTCGCCGATGCCGGCCTCAGCCACAGCGGTAGCAACCGCAGCAGGCTTGATCGAGCCGAACAGACGACCCTCAGCACCGGTCTTCGCGAACAGGCGAATCTTGTTCTCCTGCAGCTTGGCCTTGAGTGCCTGTGCGTCTTCAACGGTAGCGATGGCGCGAGCCTCGCGAGCCTTACGGATCTGTGCAACCTGTGCCTCGCCACCGCGAGTCCAGTGCACAGCGTAGCCCTGGGGCACGAGGTAGTTACGGGCGTAGCCGTTCTTTACCTCAACCACGTCACCGGCACTGCCGAGACCCAGAACCTCATTAGTCAGAATCACCTTTGCCATGATTCCCCTCCTTAGCGGCCGCTGCCGGCGTAGGGGAGCAGTGCCATCTCGCGGGCGTTCTTCACTGCCTTCGCGATCAGACGCTGCTCCTGTACCGACACACCGGTGATGCGACGGGCGCGGATCTTGCCGCGCTCAGAAATGAATTTACGAAGCGTAGCGACATCCTTGTAATCGATGACGCCCACGGTCTGCTTCTTAGCGGGTGCGGCGACCTTTGCGTTCTTGCCGCGACCCGGCTTGCGGGCTGCGCCGCTTGCCTTGCCTGCCATGATGATCTCTTTTCGTGTGTGCTGCCCGTTGCCGGGCAATGCCCGCGAACGGGCGAAGTTATTTAGAAGGGCTGCTCGTCGTCAAAGCCCGAGCCGAAACCGCCACCCTGTGACGAGCCGCCCGAGTTATTCGAGCTACCCGAGTTGCCCCAGGGGTTGTCGTTCGACTGCCCGGCAGGGCGACCCCAGTCGCTCTGACCCGAGGGCTGACCGCCACCGAAACCGCCGCCCTGACCACGCGACTGCGAACGCGTCACCTGAGCGGTGGCGTAACGCAGCGACGGGCCAATTTCGTCGACGTCGAGCTCGTAGCTCGTGCGACGCTGGCCGTCTTTGTCGTCGTAGCTGCGCTGACGCAGGTTGCCGCGCGCAATGACGCGCATGCCCTTGGTCAGCGAGTTTGCCACGTGCTCGGCAAACTCCCGCCACACGGTCGCGCGGAGAAACAGCGCTTCGCCGTCTTTCCACTCGTTCGTCTGACGGTCAAAGGTACGGGGAGTCGAAGCGATAGTGAACGACGCGAAGGGCACACCACTACCGGTGTACCGCATCTCGGGATCAGCGGTGAGGTTGCCCACCACCGTGATCGCGGTCTCGCCGGCCATGACTTACGCGCCCTGCTTCGCGGCGCGAGCGGCCTTAGCCTGGTCGCGCTTTGCCTGAGCCGCGCGCTGCGCGATGATCTCGTCTGAGCGGAGCACCTTGGTGCGCAGCACTGCCTCGCTGAGGCCAAGCTGACGCTCGAGCTCTGCGGTTGCTGCGGGAGTAGCGTTGAAGTTAGCTACGACGTAGATGCCTTCGCTCTGCTTCTTGATCTCGTATGCGAGACGACGCTTGCCCCAGATGTCGACTGCCAGCACTTCACCTTCGGCGGCACGGATGACGCCAAGGAACTTGTCGATGCTGGGAGCCACGGTGCGCTCATCGATCGCGGGATCGAGGATGACCATGAGTTCGTACGGATGCATTACTGACCCACCTCCTTCGGACTACGCGGCCACAGTATTTCTGTGACAGGAGGGTGTTTATGCATGTGCCCGTGCACGCCGCAGATTGCGTGCGCACAGACAACCTGTACAGCCTACCACTTGTTGCGCTGTCGCGCAGCCCTCGTGCGCGGGCAGCAGCGTGAGAAAGTTCGCAGAAAAGGATCAGCACCGCAGCGGGTGGCGCTGATCCTTTTCGATGCGACTAGAACTCGGTGAGGGTGAGGCCGTCGAGCACCTCTTGCGCTGCTTTGTCGCCCGCTGGTGTCGATGGGCACTCCACCTCGGCATACATCGCAACCTTGCTCGGCAGGAAGGTGCGCAGCAGCAGCTGCCGCTTGCGGTCACCTTCAGCAGTCGGGTAGATCGCGACGTATCGCTGCATCTCGACCGAATACTGCCAATCTACGGGTATTTCGAAGCTGCCGTCAGAATTCACCTCGGGACTCGCGGTGGCTGCGGTCCAGGGCAGGCCGATCTGCAACGCCGTCTCGAGAGTCTGGTCCGAGGCGCCGCGGTCATCGATCGCGGTAATGTTCTCGGGCCCAAAGCCCTGAAATGTGTAGAACGAGCAGCCAGCTGTCGCGTTCTTGAACTCATTCACACCCTGCTCATCGAATCGCACGATGTCCCAGCCGTCCAAGAACGGCA
>JAPXTT010000076.1:0-5935 GCA_033812395.1 Leucobacter sp.
GTCGAGATCGCGCACGAGGTAGTAAACCCTCGAATGCAGGTTGCCAGCGCGGAAGAAGCGCGGGCCCTTGCCCTGGGCGCGCAGATTCGAGAGCGTCTTGGCCGAGCGCCCGACATAGGCGGCGGCGCCCTGTGACGACAGCGCGCCGGGCGTGATCTCGATCACAGGCGGGGCCTCGACGACGAGGCTCGCAGCCTTCGAGACGCGGCCGGTGCGGGGGTTTACGGGGGACTTGGTATTGCTGGTGGCGGCCATTGGGCACACTCCTCCTCAGAATCAGAGGAGTGATCGGGGGCTTGTGCTCCCCCTAGTACTGTTACGCCCACGACTTTCGTGGAAGTGGCCCAGGCCCAACAAGGTGCCAGTCCGCGGTCTTCTTGCCGCCACACTCTCAATATTTAGTTTCCAGCTTCGACTGTGAGCCTCACGACTCGCATTCGATGCTGCCGCGAGTCTAGCACGGGCCACAAATGGCCCGCAACTTCACCCTTTCGCAAGGCGGTCTTCCGCAGCCTCGGCGTACTCATCAGTCATGGTCTTGTCGAGGTAGTGCGCATTGGCGACCGCCTTCGAGTGGCCGAACTGGGCCTCAAGCATGGCATCCGGCATCGTGCCTTTCAGCAGCGTGTGAAGCGTCGCTCGCCAGATATGCGTACGCTCCTTCTCGAACGCAGCGATCTGGAGCTTCTCGCCGATCTCGAGATAGAGCAGTTTGTTGACATCAGTCAGATTCCCGTGATCCCAAAACTTGCTCTCGGAATACGGCGAGCCGATCAGCGGGTCAGAACCTGCCCCCGGCATCGCAAGGCGCTCACGGAGCCGCGCAGCAACACTCAGATCGAGGACGCGAGAAATGCGCGGAATGCCACCCTTCGCGATCTCGGCTACTACATTGACGCGCAGACGATCTGCATCATCGAGCATCAGATCCCGCCACACCTGGCGGGCCTCATTGATCCGCAAGCCGGTGCCCGCCTGCAGCAGCGCGAGGTCGATAGCGTTGCGACGCTTCGCGATCCGGTCAGCCAGAGTCCAGCGACCGCGCTTGGGCCTCTCGACACCCTCAGCGGGGTCAAGCGCCAACAGGTACTCGATCACGCGGTGATAGTCGTCGAGAGACAAGGCGACACCGCCCTTGCGACCGTCGTGCGGACGAGCGTTAGACTTCAGGTCGATCTTCTCGCCCCGGATCGGATTCTCCTGAATCAAACTCCGACGCTTCAGCGCCTTCAACAGGTATCCACTCAGCACTGTGCGTGACTGGCGGGCGGTCTCAGCACCGTGCAGCTCAGAGATCTCCAGCAGGCAATCCTCCAAGACGTCGTACTTCACCGCTGCGGCGATCGTACGGCGACCCAGCGCCCGCGCATGCGTGTGCTTGTCACAGTCACCGATCAGCAGCCGCAGCGCGCCGCGGTACTGGTCCTTGGTGCGAGCAGCAACACCAGCTTTCTCAATGTCGGCCGTCACCACTTGTCGAGCGAACTCCCCGAACGAGGAGGTCTTCTTCCACTCGGCCTTCATGCCTCCGGTGCGCAGAATCTCCTCGGCCTTGAGTTTCGCTTTGGCCTTCAGCTCGGCGTTGGACTTGTCTTTCGAGATCTGGCTCGTAACCTTCTTCGGCTTCGCCTCCCCAGGAAGACGGATACGCCAGTCGAGGAACTTCGAGTTCCCCAGCACCCGCACATTAGCGCGGTCGATGCTGTGCTCTCCCTCAGCCAGACGACTCTTCGCCGCGGGAGCTTTCTTCGCAGCTTTTGGGGCCGCTTTCACTACTACTGTTGCTGTGCTCATGACCTCCATCGTAGCCGAAACCTGTGCTTAAAACTGTGCTTAAGATTTCGGGCAACTCCAGGTGCGCTGCGGGCTACTGCGGGTCACTATATGAAAAAAAGCCCAGTTCAGCATTAGATTATTCAAAATCGTCGCAACGCATCCGATATGAACATCTACTACCCCGGAGGTCGCAGGTTCAAATCCTGTCCCCGCAACGATGAGATTGGCCCTGATCAGGTGTTTCGTGCCAGATCAGGGCCTTTCGCTTTGCCTGGGGCGGGCGCCTCTCAGCCCCGATACTGTTCAGGTAGGGCGGTTGAGCGGCCCCAGCCTGCGTTACGAGTTGCTTGTGTGACGAGCGGCCCGACCCGATAGGCCAGGGGGGTCGTGAGCGCGAGCGTCGTATTCGAGTGCCCTACCCCAGGCAGGGCTACGATCCTTTGAATTAACTCTTGCAACTCTGCGTGCGAGACTGCACCTATACGCACGAGCAGGTCTTCGCGGCCAGAGGTTGTGTGAATCTCCATAACATCGGGAATCTCGGCAAGCGAATCAATAACCCCATCGAGCTTGCCCTGTTCGAGGGCGAGTGCTGCGAACGCTTCAACATTGATGCCAACCTCGACCAGGTCGAGGCGGGGAGTAAAGCCTCTGAGCAACCTTGCTTCTTGCAGCCTACGCAGACGCGACTGCACTGTGTTGCGTGAGACACCGAGCTTCTCGGCGAGTTCGCCGATCGTCTGCCGAGCGTCTTGTTCAAGCAGCGAGATCAGCTCGCCGTCGAGTCGATCGATGCTAAGCATATTGCTCACTCGTGCCCCCTGCAATGGTGTTGTGCTTGTTATTTTGCGCAGTAGACGAAATTGCAATTGATTCATATCGCTACCTGATGGGATTCTAGTTGACATATTGATGAGTCGCTGCGAAGCCGCAGTGCGCTCTGTGCAAAGTGAATTGTGAAATACCAAAGGCGGTGGCACGTTGCAAGACAACAAATTGGCTCTGAACCCCATAGACGCCAGGTACCTCAATGCAACGTGCCGAGTGTTGATGACCGGTGTGCAAGCTCTCGCTCGCGTACCACTCGAGAGGGCACGCCTTGACGCGGCTGCCGGAATGAACAGCGCGAGCTTCATCAGCGGGTACGAGGGATCGCCGCTTGGTGGCTATGACCTCGAGCTTGGCAGGCAACGCAAACTGCTCGACGAGCACCGCGTGAGATTTGAGCCAGGCCTCAATGAGGAGGCCGCCGCGATGGCGGTGCAGGGCACACAGTTGATTCACGAGCTGAGACCCACCGTTGAGGGAGTCACCGGATACTGGTACGGTAAGGCCCCCGGGCTTGACCGTGCGGCCGACGCATTTCGTCACGCAAACCTGATGGGCACTCACCCCGCTGGCGGAGCTGTCGCCTTCGTGGGTGATGACCCGGCTGCGAAGTCATCGAGCGTGCCTTGCACCTCTGAGCATGCACTCGCTGACCTGATGATGCCAATTTTCTACCCCTGCGACGCTGCCGAAGTGCTTGAGCTCGGTAGGCACGCGGTGGCGTTGTCACGCGCGAGTGGGCTGTGGTCTTCAATGAAGATCGTGACCTCGGTTGCCGATGGTTCGTCGACGGTTGATCTCGAAGCGGGAGATATGTTCTCGCCGGTGTTGCCCTTCGGCGCGGGGCAGCACACACCAACTTCGCGGTTGTTGCAACCAACACTCGGCCCACTAGAGCGCGACATGCTTTCTACTCGCATGCGAATCGCTACAGAATACATCGAATTGAACGACGTGAATCGGGTGGTTCGTCGTAGCTCAGCAGACAGAATTGGCATTGTTGCCGCTGGTAGCGGATACCTAGCTGTGATGGAGTCGCTCGCGACACTTGGGTTTGACACAAGTACAGGTGTCGCCCTTGGTATCGATGGGTGGCCTGGCGCTCAGGGCGACGAACATGCGGCAGACTTTCGCTCGTCTGTGCGGGTGCTGAAGCTTGGTGTGGTTTGGCCGCTCTCTCGCAAACAAATTGTCGATTTCGCAGCAGGGCTCGACACCATCATCGTGGTCGAAGAGAAGCGAGCATTCATTGAGGCTCAGCTGAAAGAGGTGCTGTATGACGCTGCAGATCGCCCGACGATCGTCGGTAAGCGCGACCAAGAGGGGCGCGAACTCTTCGCCGCGCACGGCGAGCTCACAGCAGACAGCGTGACCAAGGCACTCGCCACCCAGCTTGTCGCGCTACCTGAGGCCCCGGGCGTCACCCGGTGGCTTGACGCACGAAAGAACAGTCACGCCGAGCGCATCTATCTGCCGCTCGCGCAGCGCACCCCCTATTTCTGCTCGGGTTGCCCGCACAACAGCTCGACCAAACCGCAGACTGACTCGGCGTTCGGCGCGGGCATAGGCTGCCACGCGATGGTGCTGCTGATGGATGAAAAGCAGGTTGGCGACGTGGTCGGCCTGACCCAGATGGGTGGTGAGGGCACTCAGTGGATCGGCATGTCGCACTTCGTTGAGAACGGTCACTTTGTGCAGAACCTCGGTGACGGCACCTATCATCACTCGGGCAGCCTCGCGATTCGCGCCTCGGTCGCGGCGAAGACCAACATCACCTATCGCATTCTCTACAACTCGACCGTCGCAATGACGGGCGGTCAAGACGCGGTCGGGCAGATGACCATCCCAGAAATGATCGGCGAGCTGCAGGCAGAGGGCGTCGCAAAGATCATCGTGACAAGCGACGATGTGCGTGCGCTGAAGAAGCAGCGCATGCCCGCGAGCATCGATGTGTGGCCGCGAGACCGCCTCGGTGAGGCACAAGAGGTGCTCGCGAAGATCGCGGGCACCACAGTGCTCATTCACGAGCAGGAGTGCGCCACCGAGCTGCGCCGCAAGCGCAAGCGCGGCCTCGCAAAAATGCCCGAAGAGTACGTCTTCATCAACGAGCGCATTTGCGAGGGCTGTGGCGACTGCGGTGAGAAGTCGAACTGCCTTTCAGTGCAGCCAGTCGACACCGAGTTTGGTCGCAAGACACGCATTCATCAGAGCTCGTGCAACGTAGACAAGAGCTGCCTCGACGGCGATTGCCCGGCCTTTATGACGGTGCGCCGAGGCAAGAACGCTGGCAAGAATGCGGGGCGAGGATCAGCGACACCCGAGCTGACCGCTGACGATTTGCCCGCACCGCCAGCGCTGAGCGACACATCACACCGCGTGCGTCTCATGGGTATCGGCGGCACCGGGGTCGTCACTACCTCGCAGCTGCTCGCAACCGCAGCCGTGATCTCTGGCCGCTACGTGCGCACCCTCGATCGCACTGGTCTCGCGCAGAAGGGTGGGGCGGTGGTCTCTGACCTCGTCATCGAGCCCGCACCGTTCACGGCTGGCAATAGCATCGCCGACGGTACCTGCGACCTCTATCTTGGCTACGACCTGCTGGTTGCCGCCGACCCAAAGAACACTGTCGCACTCTCTGCAGCTGCGACCGCAATCGTCTCGACTTCCATCGTGCCGACTGGCGCGATGGTGAGCGATGTGCGCGTGACTTTTCCAGAAGTGGCGGGCACACTCGAACGAGTCACAGATCGGGTGACCGAGGGCAATTGCGTGCCGCTCGACCTGCGGCGCTACGCCGAGGGTCTCTTTGGCTCAGAGCAGATGGGCAACATGTTCATGCTCGGCATGGCGGTGCAGCTCGGCTCGCTTGGGCTGCTGCCCGAGGCGATCGAAGAAGCGATCGGGCTCAACGGTGTTGCGGTGAGCCGCAACCTGCAGGCGTTCAGGCGCGGCCGGCAATACGTCGCCGACAAGCCAGCGCTTGATGCAGTGTTGAGCGCACTTGAGGGCGAGCAGGCAGCGAACGTGCCTCGCCCGAGCGTGATTGTGCAGGCTGAGCCTGGCTCTGAGCTCGAGCGCCTCGTGGCTCTGCGCCGCGCTGAGCTCGTCGAGTACCAGAGTGAGCAGTATGCCGAGCGCTACGAGCGACTCGTCGAAGAAGTTCGCCAGACCGAGGCGGCGTGCTTGGGCAGTGAGTCAGCGCAGAACATGGCTGGGTTGACCGAAGCCGTTGCGGTCTCGCTGCACAAGCTCATGGCTTACAAAGACGAATACGAAGTTGCACGCCTCGCGCTCGATGCGCAAATAAGCGACGAGATAGCACAGCAGTTCG
>JAPXTT010000077.1:0-5929 GCA_033812395.1 Leucobacter sp.
CCACTCGCCGGGCGAGACGGTCTCGGCGACCACACCGCGCCGGCGCAGCGCCTCGAGCGTCATTTCGATATGGGGCACGCTCGGTAGACGCTCGCCCGTGTGCACCACGTGCACCCCTTCGTCGAAGCGAGGAGCGGCGAGCAGGAGGCCTGAGACAAACTGGCTCGAGAGCGAGGCATCGAGCTCGACACGGCCGCCTCGCAGTGACCCCGTGCCGTGCACGGTGAAGGGCAGCGCGCCGCGGCCGTCGTCAGAGATATCGGCGCCGAGCGCGCGCAGCGCGTCGAGCACAGGCCTCATGGGGCGCTTTCGAGCGTAGGGGTCGCCGTCGAACGATACTGGGCCGAGCGCGAGCGCTGCGACCGCGGGCAGAAACCGCATGACGGTGCCGGCCAGCCCGCAGCCGATGCTGGTCGAGCCGGTGAGCTCTTCTGCGGGAGTGATGCGAAGGTCTGGGCCAAAGACGTTCGTCGGCGATGCGAGCTCATCGATCTGCACCCCGAGCGCCCGCAGACCCTCGGTCATGAGCTGGGTGTCGCGCGAGTGCAGCGGCACCTGCAGCGTGCCGGGAGCGTTCGCAAGGGAAGCGAGGATCAGCTCGCGCCCGGTGAGCGACTTCGACCCGGGCAGGGCAACCGTAGCGGCGAGAGGATCGCTCGCGAGCGGAGCCTGCCAGGCTTGCTGCCCACCCTCACCATCGCCCTGGCTCGCTGGATCTTCGTCATCCCTGCCGGGATTCATTTTTCCAACGAGCATTGAAGCGGCCTCCGGTGGAATAGAAACGTGGTGCTAACTGTTCTTAATTCTAGCTGGCGGCACTGACAAGACCTGAGGAGGACCGCTGTGACATTACAGGCTTCGGCGGATACTCGCATGGGTGCAGTGACGACCGTGCCCGACGCGCAGGAGTGGCGCACTCGCGCGGCCATCGCGATCCTCGCAGTTTCTCGCGTAGGCTTGAACACCGTGACGACCAAGCCAAACGCGACCGAGCGCCTCGAACTCGAGCAGCGGTTTACGCGAGATGCGCTGCCCTATCTCGACCAGCTCTACGGGGCAGCAATGAAGATGACGCGCAATCCGCAAGACGCCCAAGACCTCGTGCAAGAAACGTTTGCGAAGGCGTTCGCCTCGTTCGGCACCTTCACCGAGGGCACGAATCTCAAAGCTTGGCTGTATCGCATCATGACGAACAGCTACATCAACGTGTATCGCAAGAAGCAGCGCGAGCCGTACTTGGGGGCAGTCGACGATCTAGAGGACTGGCAGCTCGGCGGTGCAGAGTCGACGACTGCGATGTCGTCTCGCTCGGCCGAGGCGGAGGCGATCGATCGCACGCCGGCCGGGGTGGTGACCGAGGCGTTGAACGCGCTGCCGGAAGACTTCAGAATGGTGGTTTACCTCGCAGACGTCGAGGGCTTCAGCTACCAAGAGATCGCCGACATCGTAGAGCGGCCGATCGGCACTGTGATGAGCCGACTGCACCGCGGCAGGTCGAGATTGCGGCAGGCGCTCGGTGACTATGCGCGCGAGCAGGGCATCGGGGTGGCGGTCGACGAGGCCAAGGAAGGGGCAACGAAATGAGCGGATGCGGATGCGAGCACGCTCGCGCCAACCTTGAAGAGCTGATTCGTGGCGAGCTGCGCGAGACCGATTGCGGGCCGATCAGGGAACACCTCGCGCACTGCACCGAGTGCAGTGACGAGCAGCAGGTGTTCGAGAACCTCACTGTGGCGGTGCGACGTGCGTGTGAGGGGCCCGCGCCAGACTCGCTGCGTGACACCATCTTGGCATCGCTGCGTGAACTGCACTAGCTTTCGGGCGAGCGAAGGCGCGGCAGCGCCTCGATGAGCTCGCGGGTGTAGTTCTCTTGAGGGCGTTCGAAGATCGCCTCGACGCTACCTTGCTCGACGATGACGCCGTCTCGCATCACCGCGACGCGCTCGGCGAGCCGGGGAACCACTGAGAGGTCGTGGGTGACAGTGATGAGCGTCAGACCCATCTCGTCGCGCAGCTCAGAGAGCAAGTCGAGCAGACGGCTGCGCACGAGCACATCGAGCGCGCTCACTGGTTCGTCTGCGACCAGCAACTCAGGGCCGTGCACGAGCGCGCGGGCGAGCGCGATGCGTTGGCGTTGCCCGCCAGAGAATTCGTGCGGGTAACGGTCAGCGGAGCCTTTCGGCAGTTCCATTCGGTCGAGGATCGCCGTGACTGCCTCGCGATGATTGCCCGGCGCATTCGTCGCGATGAGCGGCTCGGCGACAGTCTGCCCGATGGTGCGTAGCGGGTTGAACGACGAGTAAGGGTCTTGAAACACGATGCCGGTGCGGCGACGCAGCCAGAGCATGCGATCACGCCGCTGGCGCGGAAACACGAGGGACCCGTCGAACCTGACTTCGCCAGTGGTCGGCGTGCCGAGGCCGAGCAGCATGCCGAGCAGGGTCGACTTGCCAGATCCAGATTCGCCAACGATCGCGACGCTCTCGCCGCGTCGCACCTCGAAGTCAACGGTCTCACCTTCGGCGCTGCCGAGACCCCACAGGCCGCCCTCGCGGGCGAACAAACGAGTAGCAGGTGTGCGGTACCTCTTCGACACTCCGAGACCCTCGAGCAAGGGTGCCTCGTGCAGCAACGGTTCTCTCATGAGTCGCCCCCAGCCGCGCGAATGAGGGCCCTTGTGATTGGGTGGGACGGAGTGTCGAGAATTTGCCCGACCGTGCCCTCTTCGATCACGTTGCCGCCATCGAATACGAGCACGCGCTCGGCAACCTCACCCATGACCGCCAGGTCGTGGGTGATGAACACGAGAGAAGTGTCGTCACCCTCGGTCAACTCGCGAAAGAGCTGCAGCACGCCCTTTTGCACCGTCACATCGAGTGCTGTCGTGGGTTCGTCAGCAAACAACAAGCCCGGCCTTGCCGAGATTGCCGCCGCAATGGCGGCACGCTGACGCTGGCCACCGCTCACCTCGTGTGGGTACGCGCGAACCATGCGCTCGGGGTCTTTCAGACCCACCCGAGCAGCGAGGCGCAGCGCCGCCGCCTTGCGCTCGGCGCGGGTGAGTGAGTAGTGCAGCGCCAGAGCCTCGGTCATCTGCCGACCGAGCCGATGCAACGGGTTGAGCGCGGTCTTCGGTTCTTGAAACACCATGCCGATGCGGTCACCGCGAAGCGACGCCAGCTCAGTGTCGGGCATGCCTACGAGCTCGGTCTCGCCGAGCCGAATGGAGCCCCGCACCACCGCGTTCTCTGGTAGCAGCCCAGCAACGGCAAGCGCAGTGAGGGTCTTGCCAGAACCTGAACCGCCAATGAACCCGAGGCGCTCGCCCGGCGCAAGTGAGAACGAGATGCCGTGCAACAGCTCGGTATCACCGATCGTGACTCTAAGATCTTCTACCTGGAGCGGGGGAGCGAGAGTGGGTATTGCCGCTGCCTCCGACGCCGACCGAGTTTGATCGCTCATGCGGGGTCTCCTGACTGCACGCGGTTGGCGCGGCGCTCGCCGAACCGCAGGCGCGGATCCATCGCCTCGCGAAGCGCGTCACCCAAGAGGTAGAACGCGAGCACCGTCAGCGTGATTGCGAGTCCGGGCCACATCACGACGGCCGGGTGCATCGCGATCTGCGACTGCGACTCCTGAAGCATGAGACCCCACGAGGGAACGCTCGGGGGAGCGCCGAAGCCAAGGTAGCTGAGACCCGCCTCAGCCAGAATCGCGAGGCCCATTGCGAGCGAAAGCTGCACGACGAACACTGGCGCTGCGTTCGGCAGCAGGTGCATGCGAAGAATTGCCCACCGAGACAGTCCTGAGGCCTTGGCGGCGAGGATGAAATCCTCGGCGTTGATCTGCCTGAGCTCTGCTCGTACCACGCGTGCGATCTGCACCCCGTAGCCGATACCGACAGAGACGATCACGACCGGGATTCCGCTGCCGAACACGGCCGCGAGCATGATCGCAAGCAGGAGCGTCGGAAACGCAATCAATACATCGATCAGAATGATGAGCGGCTCGCGCAATTGCCTCGGGCCGAGCGCCGAAATAACGGCGAGCCCGAGCCCAACGAGACCAGACACAAGCGCCGCGCCGAGCACCACCAGCACGGTGACCCTGGCACCGGCCATCAGCCGGGAGGCAATGTCGCGGCCGCTGCTGTCGGTGCCGAGCCAATGCGTGAGTGAGGGCGACTGCCACGCCTCAGAGATGTTTGACTGGTTCGGATTTGCAGGCAGCCAGAAGAGCGAGACGAGCGCCGTGACTGCGAGCAGAGCGAGCACCGCAAGCGCGAAGGCGCCGCGGGGTGAACGAAGCAGGTGGCGCATGGTGCCGCCGCGCTGGCCGCTCATTGCTCTTCCACCCTGAGTCTCGGGTCGATCAAGCGGTGCACGACATCGACGAGCGCGCCGAGCGCCAGGATCACCGCGGTGAGCACGAAGAGCGTGCTCTGCACCTTGATCAGGTCGCGCTGACCAACGTCAACGACCAACATGCGACCAAGGCCCGGCAGGCTAAAGAGCTGCTCGATGACGACGGCACCGACGAGCAGCCCCGCCACCTGTAGGCCGAGCATCGAGACGACCGAGAGCCCTACACCGGGCAGGCCGTGCCGCACGAGCGCGCCGAGCCGGGTGTAGCCGCGCGACATCGCGGTGCGCACGTGCTCGGCACCGATTGCGCTCAGTGTCGCGCTCTTCACGAAGCGAAACAGCACCGCACCCTCGATCAGGCCGATGGTCAGGGCTGGAAGGGTGAGCGACCGCATTGCGGCGAGAGGATCGGCCCAGCCATCGCGAGGAAACCCCTGAGAGGGCAGCCAGCCGAGCCACGTTGAGAACAGCACGATGCCGAGCAGGCCGGCCCACACGGCCGGTACGGCCGCGGCAATCACGCCCAGCACGGAAAGCACCCTGCTCGGCAGCGCCTGCCTGCGGCATGCCGCGAACACCCCGAGCGGCAAGGCGACGATGAGCGCGATGGCGAGCGAGTAGAGCGTCAGCGGCACGGTGACCTGCGCCTTCTCGGCGATCTCGGCGGCGATCGACGTGCCCGATACCACCGAACTGCCTAGCTGGCCGGTGAACACCCCGCCAAGCCAGTCGAGGTATTGCATGGGCAGCGGCACGTTCAAACCGAGGCGTTCGCGAATAGCTTCTACCTGGGCGGGAGAGGCGCTTGTGCCGCCGATTACCTGCGCCACGTCGCCTGGCAACAAGCGCAAAGAAATGAAGATGATGAGGCTCGCCAAAAAAAGACCCGCGAGAAGCGTCAGGGCCCTGACTGCGAGGAAGCGGCTCATCCCATGATTCTATCGGCCGACAAAGGTACTAGCGGCAGGCGAATCTGTCCGAGCGTCGCATTGCGACTGCCTACAGGCCGAGAGCCTCGTGTGTTGAGGGGCGCGAGGAGCTTTTGCCTGATGCCTAGGCGCTCTATCTCGGCGCCGAGGCACTCTTGCCTGGTGTCGAGGCACTCTTGCCTGGCGCCGAGTCACTCTCGTCACGGGGCTCAGCGAAACTATACGAGTTTGCCGAATATATACAAGTTTCTCGTGTCGATTCGGCAAACTCGTATAGTTTCGTCCCCGGCGAGCGACGCTGTGCTGCGACACCTCAATGCAAATGCCCCCGACGCAAGGGCGCCGAGGGCATTTTCACGGTGTCGACATTACCTATTCGACGCTCACTCCCGCAAGGTTGATGCGCGAGTTGGTGTTGCTGTTCGGGAAGCCCTGCACGTGCTTCGCGACGGCGTTTGCCGGGGTGTAGTTGATCAGCCACTTCGCCGGCGCCTCAGCGGCGACAATGCGGGCAGCCTGCTGCACCAGCTCGACCGCCTGGTCCGGGTCAGTGGTAGTGATCGACTGCGCATACAGATCTTGCACCTCGGGGTTGTTGTACCCGAAGTAGTAGTCGGGATTCGTGTAGTTGACGAA
>JAPXTT010000078.1:0-5914 GCA_033812395.1 Leucobacter sp.
AGTCAGGTTCAGACGATCCACTCTTTGCGCTGTGGGTCACCACCACCCTGTTACGAGAGTTTCGGGGAGACGGGCACGTAGCTGCCCTGGTCTCGCATGGCCTCTCTGGAATAGACGCCAGCGTGCTTGACTGTGCTACCGGGAGAGCTTGGCGGCCCAGCTCGGCACGCAAGTCACGGGGCTGGAGTGACGTTGAGTGGCGCGTGACTGCGGCTGAACTTTCTGCGCGCGGCCTGCTGACTGATGAGAGTGATCTCGCAGAGCTCACAGATTCTGGGATGCAGCTCAGAGAACACATCGAGGCGGCAACGGATGCCTCAGTTGAATCGGCATGGGCCGCAGTCAGCGACGATGCGCTCGCAGAGCTTCGCGATGACGCGAAGCTGATCGCCGAGGCCGTAGCTGCGGCGCATTTGATACCGCAAAAGTTGTTCGGGCGAGAAAGCAGCTGAGATCGCCAGCCACAGTGGCGGTCACGCGAGGCCTTCATCAAGATCTCGCCGGTGAATCTGCCGCAACCCAGTGGTATGCAACAAGAAGAGTGCACGCATTGATGCTTGGCTAGTAGCGTCGCGAGTGTCGTCGTCGCCCTCCGACTGTTCGAAGAATGCACGAGACCACGCGCGATCGTCGGCCCTGAGTGTGCGACCTCCCTGCCGTTCCCACACGACGACAAATGACTGTGCCCCAATCATGGCTGCCACCTGCCTCGCTCGAGTAATAAAAACGCGCGGAAACGTCGCTTGACCCAGATCTTCGGTTTCGTGCAACTGATGTGGGTCGCTCGGGTGGTCATTCATTGGCATAATCGGTTCGATCAGCCTTTGTGTTTCGTCAAAGAAGAACAGCCAGATCTGCCGCTGAATGGCGGCGGTCAGCAAATAACTGAGCCGGTTGCGCAGTTGCGCGTCAGTCTTGACAGGCAGCTGGGGGTTCGGATTATCTGGGTCGTACGTGACAGTAGGGGTGAACGCTAAGGGCGGTGAGTAAGTTTTTCGAGTCATGCCTCTACCCTGCACTCGCCAAGAGTCTCACTTGCTAGGTTTTGCAAAATCCACTGAAATCTGTGGAAAAGTCGCGTTGACCGAGAGTTGTGAACGACAAGTGGTTCGCGCGAGCACGAGCCGGGCCTTCTCGGGTGGGCGCCTAACGGTGGCCCGCCTGATCCATGCTGCGGAGCTCACGCTTCAGCTCTGAGACCTCATCTCGAAGGCGGGCAGCAAGCTCGAACTTCAGCTCATCGGCGGCCGAAAGCATCTGAGCCGTTAGGTCTGCAATCAACTCTTCAAGTTTGGCCGAGCCTTCTGCCCCGATCGCACCTGCCCGCGCCGCAGCTTTACCCTTGGCTCGCTGCGGCGAGCCTGTCTTACGCTGCGCGTGTGCGCCGGTGCGCGAGAGCAGATCTTCAGTGTCAGCAGCCTCTCGCCCGAGCACCTCGGTGATATCACCAATTTTTTTTCGTAGTGGCTGCGGGTCAATGCCGTTTGCCTCGTTGTATGCGATCTGTTTCTCTCGTCGACGGTCGGTTTCTTCGATCGCTAGTTTCATTGATCGCGTCATGTTGTCGGCATACATGTGCACCTCACCAGACACGTTGCGGGCGGCACGACCGATGGTTTGAATAAGCGAGGTGCTCGAGCGAAGAAAGCCTTCTTTGTCGGCATCGAGAATCGACACAAGTGACACCTCAGGAAGATCAAGACCCTCACGCAGCAGGTTGATGCCAATCAACACATCGTAGACTCCGGCGCGAAGTTCAGTCAGCAATTCGACGCGGCGCAGCGTGTCGACATCGCTGTGCAGGTAGCGCACGCGCACCCCCGCTTCTTCCATAAAGGTAGTGAGCTGCTCGGCCATCTTCTTAGTAAGCGTCGTGACGAGCACGCGCTCGTCACGCTCAGCGCGAATGCGAACCTCTTCAAGCAGGTCGTCGATTTGCCCTTCTGAGGGCTTCACGACGATCTTCGGGTCGATCAGACCCGTCGGGCGAATAATCTGCTCGACGACGCCGTCGGCGAGCTCGAGCTCATAATTGCCGGGAGTTGCCGAGAGATAGACCGTCTGGCCAACACGGTCTTTAAATTCACTGAACTTGAGCGGCCGGTTGTCGAGCGCGCTCGGAAGGCGAAAGCCATGATCAACAAGAGTGCGTTTGCGCGACGCATCACCCTCATACATAGCACCAATCTGCGGCACTGTGACATGAGACTCATCGATAACAACCAGAAAATCATCTGGAAAGTAGTCGAGCAGGCAGTGCGGCGCCTCACCCGGTTTGCGTCCATCCATGTGCATCGAATAGTTCTCAATGCCAGAGCAAAACCCAATCTGCTCCATCATCTCAAGATCAAACGTCGTGCGCATACGCAAGCGTTGCTCTTCAACAAGCTTCGCCTGCTGCTTCAGAACAGCAGTTCGTTCATCAAGCTCAATCGAGATATCACGCATCGCACGATTCATCACCTCGCGGCTGGCGACGTAGTGCGACCCCGGAAACACCGAGACAGTGTCAACCTGTTTGATTACGTCACCCGTCAGTGGGTGCAGGTAGTAGAGCGCCTCAATTTCGTCGCCAAAAAACTCGATGCGCACAGCGAGTTCTTCGTACATGGGGATAATCTCAACAGTGTCGCCGCGCACGCGAAAGTTGCCTCGCACGAATTCGATGTCGTTACGCTGGTATTGCATGTCAACAAATCGTCGCAGCAGCACATCACGGTCGAGCCGGTCACCTACCGCAAGTGGCACCATCGCCTCGTAGTATTCTTCGGGCTTGCCAAGGCCGTAGATGCACGACACGGTCGACACCACCACCACGTCGCGCCGTGAGAGCAGCGCGTTTGTGGTCGAATGCCGCAGCCGTTCGACCTCTGCGTTCACCGAGCTGTCTTTCTCGATGAACGTGTCGGTCTGGGGCACGTAAGCCTCAGGCTGGTAGTAGTCGTAATACGAGACGAAATATTCGACGGCATTATTCGGCAGCAGTTCTCGAAACTCATTGGCGAGCTGCGCTGCAAGCGTCTTGTTGTGGGCAAGCACCAGCGTCGGCCGCTGCACTTCTTCGATGAGCCATGCTGTCGTTGCTGATTTACCTGTGCCGGTCGCACCGAGCAGCACGACATCAGCTTCACCCGCGTTGATGCGCTTTGCGAGATCAGCAATGGCCTGCGGTTGATCACCACTCGGCTCATATTCGCTTATGACCTCGAAGGGGCGCACGCTGCGTGTCGGTTCCATAGTTCAAAGTCTAGAAGCCACCTCTGACGTTTTGGCCGCAATTCGCCAGACGCGTATCACGGTGCAAGACTGAAGCGGTGGATCGCAGCATGTTTCTCGCCCCCGCGCTCGAGGTCGCTCCCCTGCTGCTCGGCGCCAGGCTCACTGTGTCTGGGCACCTCAACAGACAACACCCGGGTGTGCCCGTAACTCTGCGAATTACTGAGGTCGAGGCCTATCACGGGGTGGGAACCCCCGGGCCATACGACGCGGGATCGCACTCCCGAGACCGCAGAACCGAGCGAAACGCGTCTATGTTTGGCCCGCCAGGCCATGCCTACGTCTACTTCAGCTACGGCATGCACTTCGCCATCAACATGGTCTGCTCACCTGAGGGTACAGCCTCAGGAGTGCTCATCAGGGCGGGCGAGATTGTTGCAGGTGCCGAAGTCGCGCGATCACGCCGCGAGGCTGGGCGATCCTCGAACCCGATACCCGACCACCAACTGGCTCGTGGCCCGGGCAATGTCGCGAGCGCACTCGGAATCACGCGGCCATCGCACGATGGCCTCGACCTATTCGCCGCCCCCTTCGATCTTCGTGCGGCACCACTGGGTTCGAAAAAGATCGCCACCGGCCCCAGAGTCGGTGTCAGCGGCGAGGCCGGTAGCGCCAGATTTCCATGGCGCTTCTGGATCGAAGGCGACCCGACGGTAAGTGCCTATCGGCCGGGCAGAAATGTGCCGAAGTAGCTGACCGTGAGCTCGGTTGTTTCATAGCGGGAGCAGCACCTTCGCCGCCTGTAGAAAACCCACAGAAATCCCATCAATATGTAAAGACAGAGCTCTCCGGTTCGCGCCTTCAACTAAACCAGAGCCCGAGCTCTCGCTCGGCTGAAAGCGTCGAATCGCTGCCGTGCACCAGGTTCTGCTGCACCGCGAGACCCCAATCGCGACCAAGATCACCGCGAATCGTGCCGGGCGCGGCGTTCGTGGGGTCGGTCGTGCCTGCGAGCGAGCGGAAACCCTCAATCACACGGTTACCCGCAACGCGCGCTGCGACAACCGGACCCGACATCATGAACTCGACAAGCGGCTCGAAGAAGGGCTTACCCTGGTGCTCCTCGTAGTGCGCCTCGAGCAGTTCTCGGGCGGGTGTGACCATGCGAAGGTCAACGATGGTGTACCCCTTAGCCTCGATGCGACGCAAGATTTCACCGCTGAGCCCCCTCGCGACACCATCGGGCTTTACGAGTACCAGGGTCTCTTCTGCGTGCATGCTCACTCCTTGACAAGTAGAAATGTCTTCTACCAACAAGCTTAGCGAGATGGCTGGGTAAGCGCGTCCAATCTACGAAGCAAACGACGAGAAGTGCTGCTGTCGCCCGCGATCAATCTGCGCTCCCTTCACCATGCAGTACACCCAAAGCGCAGTGAACAGCAGGCTGACGACGAGCGACGCGGGCAAGATGAACGCAGTCGCGAGCATGAGCGCGTGCACAACCCAACCGAGCCAGATGCCCACGCGTCCAATTCGCATGAACCCGAGCGCCAGCACGCACGCAGCGGCGAGGCCACCCGCGATCCAGAGCCCGAGCTCACGCGGTTCGAGCAGGCTTAGCCCGAAGATCGCAAGGCCGATCAGCACGACCACGATCAACTCGAAGCCCAGTGTGATCGAGGCGAGTGCGCGCTGCGTCTTAGCTTCAACCTCGCCGCGACCTGCGCCTGCGAGGCGCATTGCTGCGTTGTGCGCGACGGTCTCAGAGGGCGACAGCTGCAGCTCTTCAGCTTCGGAAAACTCGGTGCGTGGTGAATTCACGTTGCTATCGCCGCTCACGCGATGCCCCACCCTTCGTCTCGTGAACACCGTATCGCCTCACCTGCGAGCAGCACGGAACCCGTGACGAGCACCGCGCGCCCGTCGCCTTGCTGTGCCCACTCGCGCGCAGTGTCAAGCGCTTCAACGAGCGACTGCGACACCTCTGTAAACCCGTCGCGCTCGAAGCCGTCTGCAATTTGGTAGAGATCTTCAACATCGAGCGATCGAGTTGAGTCGATTGGAGCGAGGTACAGTGAGTCGGTAATGGGCAGCAGAGCAGCGAGCACACCCTCAGCGTCTTTGTCAGCCATCATTCCAGTCACTAGTGCGAGCTCGGTGAAGGCGAACGATTCGGTAACCGCGCGCGCCAGCGCCTCAGCGCCGTGTGGGTTATGCGCTGCGTCAACATAGACAATCGGCTCGTTGCCGATGAGCTGCAAGCGACCCGGTGAGGTCAACCCGCCGAGGCCCTCGTCGAGCATCTCTTCTGGCAGCGGGCGCTCAGCGCCAAAGAAGGCCTCAACCGCGGCAACAGCAAGCGACACGTTATGGGCCTGATGGGCCCCGTAAAGTGGCACGAACACAGGGTCATACTCGTGCCCGTGCAGGCCGCGCAATGAGACCTGTCGGCCGCCAACTGCGAGCAGATCCTCGGTCACACCAAAGTCACGACCAGCAACAAAAATGTGTGCGTCTTCGCGCTCAGCAGCTTCGACAAGCTCGACAAGCGCACCAGCAGCCTGCGAGGTGGTGACGACGGTGCAACCCTGCTTCACGATGCCCGATTTGGTGCGCGCGATCGTCTCGATATCTGGGCCAAGCATTGCCGTGTGGTCAAGATCGATCGGCGTAAACACGGCTACCTGGGCGTCGGCGA
>JAPXTT010000079.1:0-5810 GCA_033812395.1 Leucobacter sp.
CCCTTAGGCGACGTCAGAGCGCAAATCGTGCACTACTGCGGAAGAGGGCGCCCCGCGCAGGTGTCAGTGTCGCGCTGACTAGGCGCCGATCCTCGCAACCAAACCAACCCAACCCAATCCGAGATAATAGAACCGTGAACGAGCAAGACGAGGTTGACCGCATTCTTGGTGAATGGGCGACCGCCCGACCCGATCTTGACATTGCCCCACTCGCAGTTTTCTCGCGAATGACCCGAATCACGAAGCATCTTGATCGCGCACGAGTGCATGCCTTTGAGCGCAGCGGTCTCGCTTCTTGGGAGTTCGATGTGCTTGCGGTGCTACGGCGCAGCGGCTCACCATACCGGCTCAGCCCAAAGATTCTTGTGAAACAGACCATGGTTTCAAGCGGCACTATGACCAATCGCATCGACCGAATGGTCGAGCGTGACCTTGTGCGTCGTCTCACTGACCCAAACGACGGCCGTGGGGTGCTCGTCGAGATGACGGCGCAGGGCCAAACCCTCGTAGACGCAGCAATGACCAGGCTCGCTGACGCCGAGGAGCGCCTGATTGGCGGCCTGCCAAGGGCCGAGCGCGATCGTCTCGCCGCGCTGCTTCGCAAACTCGCGCTCAGCGTCGACCGCTTTCACCCGATCGAAGACTGACCCGGCACACTGCGCCCGCACTCTCTAGTCCTAGAGCGGCACTGCTGATCGCGCGGTCGCTACAGAAATTATCCCGCGAACGGCGGGCGGCGCAGCGTGCCACCATCGCCAGCCTCAAACGCGGCCGCATAGCCGAGCAGCGCGGCGTCGTCGTAACCACGACCGGCGATGGTGAGGCCCACCGGCATGCCAATGTCGCGCATCACCCCCATTGCGACCGTGATGCTCGGAATACCGAGGTGGCGCAGGGCGTAGTTGCCGTTCGAGAAGAACACTCCATTCGACCAGGCGTGGTCTGCTGCCGCGGGGTCGCGCTCGGCGTTCTCGGCCCCAACATCACCGTTCGCTGGAAACACCACACCGTCAAAGCCTTCGGCATCTAGCCACGATTCAAAGAGCTCTTCGCGCAGCTTCACGAGTGCTTGTAGCCCAGCGGCGAAGTCTTCACGCTCACGCGGGTCAGGTATGCCCCGCTGGGCATACGCCACGGTGCTGCGGTAACGATTCGGGTAGTCTTCGACCTCTTCGTAGCGGTCCGGCAGCGTGCCGGGTGGTGTCGGGAAGATCTGGTCGGGGTCGACCTCGCCGAGCGAGCTATATACGGGTCGATCGAGTGACGCATCGCGGCCCTCGAAATTTGCACGCAAGAAGTCATCCCAGCCATACGCCAAAAAGTCAGTGAACTCGGTATCCATCCACCCCTCGGGCAGCACACCTAGTTCACCAACATTCTCTTGACCGGGGCGATCGCCCTCGTACTGTTCGATGAGCGGAAAGTCAGTGACGACCACCTCAGCCCCGAGCGATTCAAGACGTTGCTTGGCTTTCTGCCACAGCTCGAGAATCGAGGGGCGCACGGCAATCGGAAACGCGGGATCATCGCCGAGGTACATTCTCGGTACCGCGAAACGCTTGCCCTCGAGCGACGCGATCTCGGCGAGAGCGCGGTATGACTCAGGTCGGTGCTCGCTCGGCTTCGGCAGCGCTACCACCTGTTGGTTGCGCCAGAAATCGCCGCGCGTGATTGGGTCATCTTGCACGAGCACGTCGAGCAGTCGCAGCATATCGGGCATTGAACGGGTGTGCGGCACCACCACGTCGCGTGCAGGAAACAGTGGCCAGTTACCGCGGATGCTCAGCAGACCCCAGCTCGGGGTGTACGCGCATAGCCCATTGTTTGACGCTGGGCTTCGCCCGCTCGACACGGTCTCTTCGCCCATGCCGAACACGCCCATACTGGTGGCAGTCGCGACACCCGATCCATTCGATGAACCCGACGCGTACGCCGCAGCGAGGTAGTTCGGGTTGTAGGGGCTCTCGGCGCGGCCGTAGACACCGCGTTGCATGCCGCCGTCGGCCATGGGCGGCATGTTGGTCTTGCCGATAAGCACGGCGCCTGCCGCACGCAATTTCTCAACCGAGAACGCATCCCACTGAGCGACGAGGTTTGCGAAAGCTGGCGAGCCCGACGCGACGGTGAGTCCCTTCACCATGTATGAGTCTTTGACGGTGAACGGAATACCCTCAAGCGCGCCGACTGTTCCTGAGGCGCGGCGCTCGTCACTCGCGCGAGCTTCGTCAAGCGCGTGCGGGTTGAGCACCGGTATTGCGTTCAGGTGTGTGCCCGCCGTGTCGATCCTCGCTGCTCGATCTAGACACCACTGCATCAACTCGACCGCTGTCACCCTGCCGTTTGCAAGGGCAAGCAGAGTCTCTTCAATGCTGGCCTCAACCGGGTCGAATGCTTCGCTGCTCATGGCACATAGCCTAGCGTCGCTCTGTGAATCGGAGCGACAAGTTAAGCCGCTCCCATGTGGCACCGAATGAATATGTTCACCGTGATTTTTGGGAGATTTCAGGCGAAATCGAGGCGAAAAGTTGGGTTAACGTATTCATTCGGCGGGTGCCGGGCCGGTGGCGGGCCGGCGGCGGTGCGGCTCGATGCGCCGCCGCCGAGCCGAATCAGCGTTCGCTGACGCGGCCAAACACCCCCGCGATCGGTGCCAGCACGAGCGGGCGGGCCGCCCAGGTGAGCGCGGCGGTCACAAGCAGGCCGAGAGCAAACATCCAGAAGCCCAGCCACGAGGGCTCGGGCGTACCGACGAACATGTGGTTCAGGTTCTTCAACGCACCCGTCGTGAACACCAAGAACACGTGCACCAGAATAAACAGCACGAAGAACAGCATCACCGGGAAGTGGATCGCACGCGCGACCGGCGCCGGGTAGGCCTTGTTAAGCTTCTCGGCATTCTTCGGCCACCACTCACTCATGCGCACACCGGTGATCGCGGCGAGCGGCGCAGCAACAAACACGACGGTGAAGTACATGAGCTGTTGCAGCGAGTTGTAGTTGACCCAGCCGTCTTCGACTGGCCACTCGAGCGTCAGGTACTGCAGCGCAGCGCTCGCGGCGTTCGGAAAGACCTCCCAGCTCGTCGGCACAATACGCGCCCAGTGACCACTCACGAAGAGCAGCACCACGAAGAATACGCCGTTCGCGAGCCACAGCAGGTCGAGCGAGGTGTGCAGCCAGAGGTAGATCGAGATCTTTTTGCCGCCCTTCTTCGGGGTGAAGAAGGCGTCAGGCTTCTGCTGCTGCCTCACGAGCAGGCCCGAGCGAATGATCAGCACCATCAGAAAGAAGTTCAAGAAGTGCGACCATCTGGCCCACGCAGGAAACCCGGGGTCGACGAACTCGGGCAGGTGGTACTCGCCGGAATAGCGTTTCAAGAACTCGGGCACGCCCGGCAGTGTGGTCACTCCGCGGGCCGCGAGCACGATAATTGCAGCTGCGAGGATCGCTCCCCCACCCCAAAGCACAGCGAGCTTTGCCCACTGGCCGAGCGTGCGGCCACGAACCACCCTGGGCTCGCGGGCTGGCTTTGTGGGTGCGGCAGGAGCCGCACTTTCGGCCGATGCCGGGGTGGGTGCCTGTGTCGAAGTGGGTGCCGGCGCCAGTGTGGATGCCGGTGCAGGCGTGGGTGCCTCCGGTTGATCCAACGCGGGAACCGCGGCGACAGCCTCGCTCGCTGTCACGGCAGCAGCAGAAACCGCCACGGCCGGCAAAGCCTCGGGTGCAATGTCAGCTGCAGGCGATACAGGAGCAGACGCAACCTTTCGCTCGACCGCAACTGTCGCTGCGGCTGGCCAGGGGTCTCCGCCTACTGTACGGGGCAGGCCCTGGCGCAGTGTGACCTCTTCGGTGACGGAGTCGAAGGCGGCAGGAGTGGCGTTCGAGCTCGTCGAGACCAGAGCTGCCTCCTGCTTCATCTCGACAGGCTCGATGAGCGACGGTGCAGGCACAGCGAGCGAGGCCGCGACTTCAGCGACCCCAGCGGCAGGCCACGGGTCGCCGCCAGCAACGCGCGGCAAACCCCGGCGCAGGGGTATGTCGACGGTCGAGCTCGTCGAGACCGCTGGCTGAACCGTCGAGGCTTCGACTGGTTCGGCAACAGATGCGACCGAAACAGCAGGCGCTGCCTCGCCGATCACCGCCCCCGCGACGTCTGGCCACGCGGGACCGCCGGGGCTGCGTGGCAGCCCCTTACGCAGCTGATCAGAACTGTAGGTAGCCAAGAGCCTAAGCCTTCAGCTTCTCGATCTCGGCGATCAGTGCGGGCACGACCGAGAACACGTCGCCGACCACGCCGAAGTCGGCCACCTCGAAGATGGGCGCGTCTGCGTCTTTGTTGATCGCGACGATGAACTTCGAGGTCTGCATGCCTGCTTTGTGCTGAATCGCGCCAGAGATACCGAGGGCGATGTACAGCTGTGGCGAGACCGAGACGCCGGTTTGGCCAACCTGGTACGACTGCGGCACCCAACCTGCATCGACAGCGGCACGTGAAGCACCCACCGCAGCGCCAAGCGCATCGGCGAGCTGCTCGGTCAGCACGAACTGCTCCTTCGAGCCGAGACCTCGACCGCCAGACACGACCGTCTTGGCGCCGCGCAGCTCGGGGCGTGACCCGCCCGAAACCGCTGACTCTACCGAAGAGACTGCAGCGGCCCGCACCGAACCCTCAGGCACGTCAAGCGCTGCAGCCACCAATGGCTGAGCGGTAGCTCGAGCCTCGATGGCCCCCTGCCGCACAGAAATGACGGGCGCCCCGTGCGTCACAGCTGCGCCCACGGTGTAAGCCCCGCCGTAGGCCGAGTTCAGTGCGGTAACGCCCTCTGAGTCGCGGGCAACACCGATCGCGTCAGTGATGAGACCCGATCGGGTGCGCGCGGCAAATCGAGCTGCGACTTCGCGCCCCTCGATCGAGTGCGAAACGAGCACCGCGTCGGGGCGCACGAGCGCCGCGGCAGCAGCGAGCGCATCAGCAGCGCCCCCGCCAAGCTCATCTCGAGCGACGGCAGTCAGCACTGTCGAGGCTCCCAACTCAGCGGCGGCAGCGGCAAGGCCATCGAGGTCACCCGCGCCAGCTACCACGAGCGCCACCGGCGTGCCAACTGTCGAGGCAGCGCCAATAAGCGCGGCCGAAGACTTCGCGAGATCGCCTCCGAACCCGGTGTCGAGCAGTACCAGAATCGAATCTGCAGCAAAATTCATGATCGTGTGTTCCTTCAAGCTTCTACTGAGACTCAGACCAGGCGGTTCTCGGCCAAGAAGGCTGCGAGCTTCTGCGCTGCGTCGCCCTCGTCGGTGATCTTGACGCCGGCGGCGCGCGCCGGTCGCTCGTCAATCTTGATCATGATGCCGCGCGAGGCGGTCATGTCGTCGGCGTCGATGCCGTAGTCGGCAAGAGTCTTCACCTCGAGCGGCTTCTTCTTCGCGGCCATGATGCCCTTGAAGTTCGGAAAGCGCGCGTCTGGCAACGCCTCAGTGATCGATATCACCGCAGGCAGCGCCGCACTCACCTGCATCGTCGCGTCATCTGAGACACGGGTGCCCGAGACGCTGTCGCCCGAGATCACAACCGAAGAAAGCGAGGTCACAGCCGGTACCGAGAGCAGCTCGGCGAGCATCGCAGGCAGCATGCCTGCCGCACCGTCGGTCGACTGGTTGCCCGCGATCACGAGGTCAAAGCCAGAGTCGCGCAGCTCGGCGGCAAGCACCTCAGCGGTGAGCCCGAGGTCGGCACCAGAGAGCGTAGCGTCAGCGATGTGCACGGCCGAGGCTGCGCCCATCGCGAGCCCCTTGCGCACCGACGCGGTTGC
>JAPXTT010000080.1:0-5716 GCA_033812395.1 Leucobacter sp.
CACGAGCGACACCCCGTTCAACTCGAAGTACAGCTCGCCCTCGGTAAGTGACAACGAGAGCGCGTTGCGGCGCTCAATCTGGCGGGTCGCCTCATCGATGAACTTCGCATCGAAGCTGCGCAGCACCACCTCGCTCGACCGGTGAATCGTCTTGCCCTCCCACGAGGCGAGCACCTTCTGCGGGTCGCGGTTCGTATAGACCGCGGTGTAGTCGGCGAGTTTCGAACCGAAGTGCACGCGGGCGGCGTCGGGTGAGCCGACTTCGATCCAGGCGGTGATCTTGCCGGTGAGATCCCGCGCGAGAACTGCCGGTTCGTCGGCGGTCGAAACCCCGCCCCCAAACTCGATGCCGTCGCGATATTCGAGGCAGTACGCGAGAATGCGCGTGAGCATGAACGCGTCGGTTTCTGAGGGGTGGCGGGCGACGCGCAGCGTGAGGTCTTCGTAGACGCCGCGGTCGACGTCGGCGAGTTGCACGGTAAATACGAGGATCGTCGAGCCGATAGCCATAACTGTCGAGTTTAGTGGTCGCACGTGTGGCGGTGTGCTTGGGTCGTGGGGCGTGCGGCGGCGTGCGCGGCGTGTGTGCACGGGGCAGCGCCGCTCAATAGGCTTGTGGGCATGACTGCAACACTCGTGGCGCAAGGCCTAGCCGGTGGCCACGCTCACCGCACACTGTTCGAGGGGCTCGACCTGACCGTCGCGCCGGGCGACGTGATCGGCGTGGTCGGCGTGAACGGGGCCGGCAAATCGACGCTGCTGCGCATTCTTGCGGGTGAGCTGCAGCCGCAGGCCGGTGAGATTCATCTGGCGCCCGGCGATGCCTTCGTTGGGTGGCTGCCTCAGGAGCACGATCGCATCGCGGGCGAAACCGTCGCGCAGTACATCGCGCGCCGCACCGGCTGCGAGAAAGCGACCGCAGAGATGGACGTCGCGGCCGAGGCACTCGGCGACCCGAGCCTCGCGAATGGCGGGCAAGACCCGAACGATGTCTACGCCGTCGCGCTCGAGCGCTGGCTCGCGAGCGGCGCACCCGACCTCGAAGATCGCGTGCCGGCGGTGCTCGCCGAGTTGGGTCTTGATGCTGGGCGGGTGGGTGACGCCGCGCCTGGCGATGGTGAAGCGACCAGCAACGTGACTGGCGATACGCTCATGACCTCGCTCAGTGGCGGGCAGGCGGCGCGCGTCGGCCTCGCGGCGCTGCTCTTGTCGCGCTTTGACATCGTGCTGCTCGACGAGCCGACCAACGACCTCGATCTCGACGGGCTCGAGCGGCTCGAGAAGTTTGTGCAGGGGCTGCGCGGTGGGGTGGTGCTCGTGAGCCACGATCGCGAGTTCTTGGCACGCTGTGTGACGCGCGTGCTCGAGCTCGACCTGGCGCAGCACAGCAACCACGTCTACGGCGGCGGATACGAGTCGTATCTTGACGAGCGGGCGATCGCGCGACAGCATAAACGCGACGAGTACGACGAGTTTGCGCGCAAGAAGGCCGACCTTGTGTCTCGCGCCCGCACCCAGCGCGAGTGGTCGAGCCAGGGCACGCGAAACGCGATGCGCAAGGCCCCCGATAACGACAAGATACGGCGCCGCGCGTCGATGGAGTCGAGCGAGAAACAGGCGCAGAAGGTACGGCAGATGGAGAGTCGTATTCGACGCCTCGACGAGGTCGAAGAGCCGCGCAAAGAATGGGTGCTCGAGTTTACGATCGGCTCGGCCCCGCGGTCGAGCTCGGTGGTCGCGACCCTGAACGAGGCGCGTGTGTCGCAGGGTTCGTTTGAGTTTGGTCCTGTTTCGCTGCAGTTAAATGCGGGGGATCGCGTGGGCATCACCGGCCCGAACGGTGCGGGCAAGTCGACGCTTCTGCGGGTGCTGCTCGGCAGGCAGGTGCCCGACTCGGGCACGGCGACGCTCGGCACGTCGGTGGCGATCGGTGAGATCGACCAGGCGCGCTCGCTGTTTGCTGGTTCGCTGCCGCTTGTCGATGCGTTTGAGCAGCAGGTGCCCGAGATGGCGAGCGCCGACGTGCGCACGCTGCTCGCGAAGTTCGGGCTGAAGGCCGACCATGTGACGAGGCCATCTGGTGAGTTGTCGCCGGGGGAGCGCACCCGCGCGGGTATGGCGCTGTTGCAGGCGCAGGGCGTCAACGTGCTCGTGCTCGACGAGCCCACGAACCACCTCGACCTGCCCGCGATCGAGCAGCTCGAGCAGGCGCTCGAGAGCTACGAGGGCGCGCTGCTGCTCGTGACGCACGACCGCCGCATGCTCGAGCAGGTGCGCCTTGACCGGCACTGGCACGTCGAGGGTGGCAGGGTGAGCGAGCGGTAGCCCGCTCATCGAGCTCTTCTAGATGTGCAACCACCCGCTGCCTACACAGGTAGGCGGCGGGCACCCACGCCCTCGCCGCCGAGGGCGTCGTCTGGGTTGAGCAGCGCGCACGCCTTCATCGAGAGGCAGCCGCAGCCGATGCAGCCCGTCAGCTCTTGCTCAAGCTGCTCGATGCCGCGGCGTCGTGCCTCGAGGGTCTTCTTCCAGCTGCGCGAGGCGCGCTGCCAGTCGGCGTGCGTCGGCGTGGTGGTGAGCGGCACGTCGGCAAACGCCACCTTCACGTCTTCGAGCGGAATGCCGATGCGCTTCGCCACCGAGATGAGCGCCACGCGGCGAAGCATGTACCTGGGGTAGCGGCGCTGGTTGCCCGCGGTGCGCTGCGAGGCGATGAGCTCGAGCCGCTCGTAGTAGTGCAGTGCCGAGACCGGCACCCCGGTGCGGCTGCTCATCTCGCCGACGCTCAGCAATTCTTCGGGCCGCGAGGGTGTCTCGTTCGCTGCGGGCATAGTGGCTCCGTTCGGTCACGCTTGACCTCAAGCATAGTTGAGGTTTTAGGCTGAGTAGCAGCAGGGTTGGCGGTGAGAGCGAAAGGCTGATCCTCGTCAAAAATGCATTGAAAGGACCACCAAATGTCTGTGTACACGCTGCCCGATCTGGCTTACGACTACAGCGCGCTCGCGCCGCACATCTCGGGGCGCATCATGGAGCTGCACCACTCGAAGCACCACCAGGCGTACGTGAACGGCGCGAATGCGGCGCTCGAGCAGCTCGCCGACGCGCGCGAAAGCGGCAACCTCGCGAACGTCAACAAGCTCGAGAAAGACCTCGCGTTCAACCTCGGCGGTCACATCAACCACAGCGTGTTCTGGCAGAACATGTCGCCGAACGGTGGCGGCGACCCCGACGGCGCGCTGGCAGAGGCGCTCGGCGCGCACTTTGGCTCGCTCGAGAAGTTTCGCGCGCACTTCGAGGCCGCCGCGATGGGCGTGCAGGGCTCGGGTTGGTCGGTGTTGGCGTGGGATCATCTGGGTGCGCAGCCGGTAATTTTTCAGCTCTTCGACCAGCAGGGCAACGCGCCGCTCGGCGTAACCCCGCTGCTGCAGCTCGACGTGTGGGAGCACGCCTACTACCTCGACTACCAGAACGTGCGCGCCGACTACGTGAAGGCGTTCTGGAACGTCGTCAACTGGGATGATGTGGCGGCGCGCTTTGCGGGGGCTTCGGCTGGGGTGTAGTGCCTGGCGCTGCTTGAGGTTGCTTCTTTCGAACATCACATTCGAGTGCTATATTTATAACATATACACAATGTTGCAAATATAACACCTTGTGTGTTGTGAGAGGAGTGCGACATGAAGATTCAGACGCCGGCCGATGCCGCGCGCGCGATCAAGACGCGTCGCCTCGCACGAGGGCTTACTCAGCTCGAAGTGGCGCAAGCAATTGGGGTGACTCGCCAGTCGCTTGCGCGTATCGAGCAGGGCAATGGGGGTGGGGCGTTCGATACCTACCTCAGGCTGTTCGATCTGCTGGGCATAGATCTTCGGGCAGATGCGCCAATAGCGGCCACGGTTACGGTCGCTGAGCCTGCCGCTGGGTCGAGTGCTGACACGTTACTCACGCACAAATCTGCGATACACGAGACAGGTCGCGAAATCTTCGCAGATGCAGATGAAGACCGCGCGACGGCTCTGCGCGCGGCGCGAGTACCGTTTGAGGGGCTCGATCATTTGCAATCGGTGATCGAGTCGCTCGAATCGGTGTACGGTGCATCGGCACCGCAACCAGAGGGTCGTCGAGATGGCGAATGAGCTAGATGTCTACCTCTACGGCGAGCGCATTGCGACCATCATCAGGCGCAACCGCTCGCTGCGGCTCGAGTACCTGCCTCACTATGTTGCTCGGCCAGACGCGGTGCCGATATCGGTGCAGCTGCCAGTAGTGCCCGGTGGGCACGCGAGCGACCTTGTGAGCAGGTTTCTTGAGAACCTGTTGCCCGATCGCCCCGATGTGAAGCGCAGATGGGCGAGAGATGCGGGCCTCACGAGCGAGCAACCTTTCGACTTGCTGGCGGTGTACGGTGCCGACGTCGCGGGTGCCCTCGAGTTCTATGCGGCTGGCAGCAGTGCCTCTCGTGCATCGCAACTCACGCCGCTGAGTGATGCCGATATTGGTGATCGCATTCGACAAATCAGGGCAGACGACTCGCAGTGGCTCGCGCAGAATAGCGCTGAGTACGCGTTTTCTCTCGGTGGTGCGCAGGGCAAGTTTGCGCTTGCGCTGCACGACGGTCGGTGGTTTGAGCCGAGTGGCAGCTACCCGTCGACGCACATTTTCAAGCCGGGTGTGAACGGGCTTGCCGGCTCAGATGTGACCGAACACCTCACGATGCAGCTGGCTCGGTCGCTCGGCATCTTCGCGGCCAGTACCGAAATCGGTTTCTTTGATGGCGAGCATGTGCTCATTGTCGAGCGTTTCGATCGAAGGCTCGCGCACGAGGGCGTGCGTCGAATGCATCAAGAGGATCTTGCGCAGGCCACCGGCACAGCCTCGCTGAATAAGTACGAGCGGGATCGCGGCCCGAGTGTGGTCGATATTTTCGAGGTATTCGACAGATATATGGCGCCTTTGAACCGGCGCGAGGCGAGGCTTCGATTTGCAGAGTGCCTGGTATTTTCGTGGATCGTTGGGCACAATGATGGGCACTCGAAAAACTATTCGCTCGCGCACTCTGCGAGTGGTGCGAAGCTCGCGCCGTTCTACGACCTCAACAGCATTCTTCCGTTTCAGATCGAGTCGACTGTGCGAGCCAGAGACTATCGCGCGTTCGATGGCGTAGAGCTGGCCTTCGAAGTGAGCGGTGCCCGCACGATTGGTGAGTACACGTTAGCTACGCTTCGCGGGCTCGAACAAGAGGCGGGGCTGCGAGAGGGGCTGCTTGCGGAGTTCGCTGGCTACGTCGCCGCGAATCTGGTCGGCAATCTCAACCGGATCATCGATGAGCTGCCAACTGAGCTGCAACAGCTCGCTGCCGTCAAGAATTACCCGTTCGTGGCATTTGCGCAGATGCGCCGAGTGCTCAATGTGCTGGCTACGTCTCGTCATTAAGTGCGGCTTCACCAACTAATCACGAATGAAGAAGTTTGTTCGTGTGGTCGGTCGTATCGTTTAGATAGAGCATCTCGAAGGTCGAGCCCTCGCCGGTCGAGCCTGTCGAGACCAAGAGAACATAAACATCACCAAACAAACCGAAAGGCCCATCCCATGACTACCAAATCATCCGGATTCTCGGCAGAAGAGCGCGCCGCAATGAAGCAGCGCGCGGCCGAACTGCGCGCGCAAGAAAAGGCGGGCAAGAATCGTGCAGCGGGGCAGCAGGCTATTCGCGACGCGA
>JAPXTT010000081.1:0-1079 GCA_033812395.1 Leucobacter sp.
GTTTTTGGGGTGTCTGCGGTAGTTTGAATTCGCCGCGAAATTTGGCCGGGGGTCGCGCCCCGTGGGGTCCCTCCGTAGAGAGTTTTCACACCCCACCCCGAAGCTATTAACGTTGATTTTCGCTGGAAACAAATAATTTATCGGGTGTCACAGGGGGCCAATCACGCCCCCATTCAGGGCGCTCGAGGGCCTGCGTAAGGAGGTTGGGAAACCTCAAACCATTCTCACCCCCGCTGAGGTAGACCGCCTGGTCAACGACTACCTCGCTGGATTGAGCGTTGGTCAGCTTGACCGTCAATACGAAGTGCACCGAGCAACGGTTTCGTCGCATCTCACTCGACGCGATGTGGTTCGCTGCTTCCGGGGGTTGCTAGGCGAGAGCCCGACTTGGTGACGAGATGCATAGACACCACAGCCGAATACCTGTCGTGTGGTTCTGCGGGTGGACTTGCTTCACCATCTCGTCGAACAATTCGATTTTCACTCACCAGCCGGATCATCCACTCAAATAGCCTCACCCAGACTGGGCATTGCCCTCATGCGCAAAACGCTCGAGTCCGTCCAGGATCAGGTCGAGTCCGATCTCGAACTCGGCAGTGTAGGAGTATTCGCCGGTCACCATGAGTTCAGTCACCATGCGGCGCATGTTCGGCAGCGCATCGAGATCAAGAGCTACGGCCATCTCAGTCTCGTGGCCCTCACCAGGTGCAAATGGCAGATTCACCTCAGTGAGAATAAATCCGTAAATGTATGCGTCCAGCAGCGAGAACGCGTGCGCGGCCATGCGCACATCAAAGGCTGAGTAGAGGCATCCCAAGATTGCGTCGTGGTGACGCGGAACCACCATTCCGGCGGTTCCTCGTGACTCGATCATCCCGATCCCCCAGGGGTGCGCAGTGAGCACTGCCCGTCTCGATGCGGCGCTGCGATGCATCTCCTCGCGCCAATTCTTCGTGGAGTCTGGAACGTAGAACTGCACGACCACCCAATTAGCAAGGGCGTTCAGCAACGCCTCCTTGTTCTTTACGTGGTAGTAGAGCGACATGGCTTCAACGCCAAGTTGCTTTGCCACGGTGCGC
>JAPXTT010000081.1:1089-5708 GCA_033812395.1 Leucobacter sp.
CACGGCATCGAGACCGCCGCGATCAGCAACGGCCGCCGCGGCAGCGATGATGCGTTTGGCGCTGAGCCGCGGCTTTGCAATGTCGCTGGCTGCAGTCTTCATATTCATACATACGTAAGGTACACTCACTCACAGAACCTTACGACTGTACGAATCGGGGAGTCATGAAAGCAGTAGTTGTGCAGCAATACGGAGGGCCGGAGGTTGCGAGCATTCAAGAACGCCCCTCGCCCAGCATCACCCCGCATGAGCTGCTCGTTCGTGTCGAAGCTGTTGCGGTGACCTCGGGTGACGCGCGTATTCGCGGCGCACGCTTTCCTAGAGGTTTCTCGGTGCCAGGGCGGCTTGCGCTTGGTCTGCGTGGGCCACGCAATCCGGTGCTCGGTTCTGCGTTCTCGGGAGTGGTCGAGAAGGTAGGGGCCAGTGTAGAGGGGTTTGCACCCGGCGATGAGATTGCGGGCATGAACGGCGCAAAAATGGGAGCTCACGCACAGCTTGCCGCGATCAGCACGCGCTCAATAGCGCACAAGCCCACAGCTGTTTCTCACCTCGATGCTGCCGGTGTGCTCTTCGGGGGCACCACTGCACTGCGGTTTCTCGACGGCCGCGTGCGCCCCGGCAGCAAGGTGCTCGTAAACGGGGCAAGCGGCGCGGTCGGCACCAGTGCAGTGCAGCTGGCGGCGCTCGCGGGGGCCGAGGTGACAGCGGTCACCAGTGCAGCGAACGCGAAACTGGTGTCGCGGCTCGGCGCGACCCACGTGGTTGACTACCGCTCCCAACCGCTCACCAGTCTGCCCCCGGGCTTCGATCTGGTGTTCGATGCCGTGGGCAACATCGACCGGAAACTCGGCCTCAGCCTCACGGGGGCTGAGGGAGTCGTGATTCTCGCCGTCGCAAGCCTGTGGGACACCGCACGGAAAAACGGCCGAGTGGTCACCGGCCCCATTGAAGAGTCGGCAAATGACGTGGCCAAACTGCTTTCGCTCGTTGCATCAAGACAACTCGACCCGATGACTGCCCCATTCGGTGAGCTCGACGCGATCATCGACGCCTACAGGCTTGTGGATTCAGGTCACAAAGTGGGCAACGTAGTGGTGCAGCCATGGACATAACTGAATGAAATTGAGTGGTACTCGCCGGCGCCTGGGTAAGGCTCTTGCCGATCTTGCCGGTCGCGCGCGGGTTTGGGGGTGCAGGGGTGGGATCCCGCGCTGAAACAAGCGCAACAACAGTGCAACTTGCACAATACAGGCAACAAAATGTGCCATGATGCAAGGGCCGTGGAGTGCCCGAACACTAGTACGCTCGGCGCAACTTGAGTGCGAAATTTGCGCTGCTCAGAGCCACACACGCGTCAGAGTCGACCGTGCGAAAGGATCATTATGCACCTCAACTACCTTCCGTGGGCCTCGCCAGCAGCGGGCAGCGATCGCCCCTGCATGCAAGATGCGACGCGGGTTTTCAGCTATCAAGAGGTCGAGGATCGCGCCTCGGCGTTTGCCGAACAGCTCGAATTGCGCGGCGTCGGCGAGGGCGACGTGCTCGCGATCATGCTGCCCAACAGCCTTGAACTGCTCATCGGCATGCTCGGCGCGTGGTGGGCTGGTGCTGCGGTCACTCCTGTGAACCCGACCTTCACCGAACGCGAGCTTGACTATCAGCTGGCCGACTCGGGCGCGAAGTTGCTCTTGGCCTCACCCGGCACCGTCGCCGGCATTGACATGATCACTCCCGAGCAAATGCGTGAGCGGCCTGTCGGCGGTGCGGCGAGCAGCAAGCGCCCAGAGATAGCTGGCAACAGGCTTGCCCTGCTCGTGTACACAAGTGGCTCGACCGGGCAGCCGAAGGGTGTCATGCTTGACCACTGCAACGCGCAAGCCATGACGAGCCAGATGGTCGAAGCCTTCGCGCTCACCGAGACCGACCACGCGCTGCTCGTGTTGCCGCTCTTTCATGTGAACTCGATCATGGTGAGTTTTCTCTCACCGATTTCGGTGGGTGGCAGGGTCACCGTGCTCGACCGCTTTCAGCCCGACACTTTTCTCGCGGCCATCGAACAGTTCAGACCCAGCTACTTTTCGGCGGTGCCGGCCATCTATGCGCGTCTTGCCGAGCTGCCCGAGAGCACCTTGCTTGACGCGAGCTCGCTGCGCTTCGCGATCTGCGGTGCCGCCCCCGTTTCAAAAGAACTGCTTGAGCGTGTCGAGCAACGCTTCGGCATTTCGCTAGTCGAAGGCTACGGCCTGACCGAGGGCACCTGCGCGAGCGCGTGCAACCCGGTGGTGGGGGTGCGAAAGCCCGGCACAGTTGGGCGGGTACTGAGCGGGCAGCGCATCGCGATCGTTGACACTGAGGGCAACGAGGTTGCGCCCGGGCAACGCGGCGAAGTGGTGATCTCGGGCCCCACCATTATGCGCGGGTACCTGGGGCGGCCTGAAGCCACAGCCGATGCGATTCGTGACGGATGGTTGCACACCGGTGACGTGGGCATTCTCGACGAAGACGGCTACCTCTCTATTGTCGATCGCATCAAAGACATGATTATTCGGGGCGGCGAAAACATCTACCCGAAAGAGATCGAGGGTGTGCTTGCCGGGCACGAGGCCGTGCTCGAAGCAGCGGTGATCGGTGCCCCACACGCTCTGCTTGGCGAAGTACCGGTTGCCGAGGTTGTGCTCATGCCTGGTGCAGACGTGACCGCCGAGCAGCTGCTCGAGCACTGCCGCGGGCAGCTCGCCAAAATTAAAGTGCCGGTGCGCATGCGCATCGTGAGCGACCTACCGCGCAACCCGGTCGGCAAAGTCGACAAGCCGCGCATGCGCCGCGAGGCTGCGCCCGTTGAAGTGCCGGTGACGAGCAGCATTGAAGTGCCGAGGGTCTGAACATGCCTGACACGACCGCACCGATCGCGACCGCAACAAGCGCAGCCACCAAGCCCAACCCCAACCCCAACACACCCCCCGCCGCTGCCGACGCGCTGCGCCAGGTAGTGCTGCGGGTCGAAAAAGGCCACCCCGACATGGCATCGCAGATGCGCGATCTGCTGGCGGCAAACATCGACACGCTGCAGGGCGATCAGCAACTGCTCGAGCTCTTGCAGGCGAGCATCGAAAGCAATCTCTCGACCATCTTTCACATGCTGATCAACGACATTGATCTGCAAGCGCTGAAACCGCCGACCGCAGCTATTGAATATGCGATTCGGCTAGCCCAGCGCGATATTCCGCTGTCGTCGCTGACGCGGGCGTACTACCTCGCCCAGAGTATGCTTTTGCGCATCTCGATGGATGAGGTCGAGCAGCAAGAGCTGTCAGAAGGCCGGCGCCTCGAGCTGGTGCGCAGCCTTGCAAACACGATTCACAGCTACATCGATTGGATGCTGCAGCGCATCACCGAAGAGTACGGCACCGAGCACCGCCGCTGGTGGTCTGCGCGAGCGACGACCAACACGGCCAGCATTCTCAAGGTGCTGCGCGGCGAGACGGTGTCGCCTCAAAGCTTCACCGCAGAGACCCACTACGAACTCGAGCGGCGGCATCTTGCGATGGTGGCGTGGTTTGAAGACCCCTCTGGCGGCATCGAAGCACAGCAACGTCTCGATCGGTTGGTGCGTCAGGTAGCCGCGTTGCTTGGCTCGCCTCGCGCACCCCTCATCAGCGCGGTGGATCGCACTACCGCGTGGGCGTGGGCATCGATGCCGGTGCAGCAATTGCCTGCGAGCATTCGCTCGAGCATCGACGACGTGGTGGCAAAGGCCCCCTCAGTGCGGCTTGCCCTCGGCGCGATTGAGCCAGGGGTTGAGGGCTTTCGGCGGTCACATCAGCAGGCCGTTGGCGCCTGGCAGGTGGCGTTATCGTCTAACCGCTATCGGCTCGCCCCGGTGGTCGCAGACGCAGACCCAAACGTCGCGCTCACCTCGATTTTGCTCAAGGATCAGCCCCAGTCTGTGCAGTGGATGAGCCGTGTGCTTGGGCGCTTTGCCGGGCCCGGAGATGCGAATGAGGCAGTGCGAGAGACACTGAGGGTGTTCTTCGCCTCGGGGCAAAATTACTCGCGCACAGCAGAGCTCACTGGGGTGCACCGCAACACGGTCAGGCACCGGGTCGCCAGGTTTGAGGCCGAGCAGCCGAGCGAGCAACACTTCGACGCGTTAGAGGTTGCGCTGGCGCTTCGCATTCACGACATTTTCGGCGCCTGACCGAGGGTGAGCCTGTGCCGTGCACACAGCAACCGGGCGTAGTGTGGTGTTGGGGGTATCGACGACTGTGCCCTGGAAGGGATGGCGAGTGAAGACCATCAGCTATAACCTCCGTAAGAACCGCGCGCTCGGTGAGCTTGGCGGGCTGGTAGATAAGCATGAGACCGACATTCTCTGTCTGCAAGAGGCAGACTCGGTGGCGTTGCCTGCAACGCTCGGTCATTTGCAGCTCGTACACGCCACTGAGAAGAACCGACTCGGGCTCGCCATGTACGTGCGCGAAGACCGTTTTCACGTGCGAGCAGCCCACACCTTTCAGCTGAAGAAGTCGCTGCACGACCGGGTGCTACAGCCTGCGCACGAGCGCCTGCTCGGGGCACGCCTGCACGATCGCGAGACCGGCCGCGACCTTGTCGCAGCC
>JAPXTT010000082.1:0-5648 GCA_033812395.1 Leucobacter sp.
ACTGACCGCGAGTGCCGCAGTTCTTGCAGACGATCTCGGCGAGGCCGCCCTCGGGTGCACGACCCTTCTTCTCTTCGAACTCTTCGATCAGGTGATCCTCGCGATAACGCTTGTGGCACTGCAAGCATTCGACGAGTGGGTCACTGAATACCTCGACGTGGCCCGAGGCCTCCCAGACCTGCTTCGGCAGAATCACACTTGAGTCGATGCCGACCACATCGTCTCGCTTCTGCACCATCGAACGCCACCACTGACGCTTGATGTTCTCTTTCAGCGCGGTGCCTAGGGGGCCATAGTCCCAAGCCGAGCGAGAGCCGCCGTAGATTTCACCCGCCTGGTAGACGAAGCCGCGGTGGCGGGCGAGGGCGATGACTTTGTCGAGGCGGGTCTGTTCGGCCATGTGAGTTTCACTCCAAGGTGCTGGTTGGGGGTCTTGGTCAGCCGCGAATTGCTCGTACAGAGAATCAGCAGGCATACGAGACACAAGTCTACCCGCGCGGCTAGAGCGAGATGCGGGCTTCTATCCGTAGCTCGAGGTAATGCCCAGAAACTCTTCGAGCGTGCTGCCAGAGTTGTACACGGCGGTGGCGGTGTCGACCCCGAGGTAGCGCAAGTGCCATGGCTCCCAGATGTAGCCGGTGACGTGTTCTTTGCCCTGCGGGTAGCGCACGATGAAGCCGAAGCGGTGCGCGTTCGCGGCCACCCACTGGCCGTCGGCCTGATAGCCGAAACCCTCGCAGATGCAGTTCAGGTCAACCGTGAGCCCGGTCTGGTGTTCGCTGTGCCCCGGCCTCGCGGTGTCGCGGTCTGCCCCGGCAACCCCGACCTGCGCGACGAGCGAGTTGTAGATGGCCGCCTGCGAGGCGTACGAGCGGAAGCCACTCGAAATGTAGAGGTTGTGCCCCTGCCTTGCTGCTTCGGCCTGCATCGCATCGAACGCACTCAGGGTTTCGGCTGTCAGCCCGTCACCCCACCAGCTTGGCAGGGCGTAAGTCTTGTTGGCAATCAGAATGCCATTGATATAGGTTGGCCCGGCGCTGTCGGGATCCTGCTTTCGCGCGGCTTCCTCACCCGAGGCAATGACTGCCGCCAGCGCATCCCGATACCCCTGCAGCAGCAGCACAAGATCGGCATTCTTTGTCGGCGACTTCAGCCCCGCTACCGCGGCAGCGAACCCGTCTTTCGATTCTTGCGAAGCAAGTTCGGGCAACTGGGTTGCCGATGCTTTTGTGTACGCTGACTTTGCCAGCTCAAGCTCAAACCGTTCGACGGCGCTCATGGCCTCTTCAATGCCCTCGATCTGCATTGTGAGCTTCGTCTCTTCGCCACGAAACCCGTTCTTATCGGCAGTGAGCCGCAACACCTCTGCGTGCTTCGCCTCGCGCCCGTCGGGCTCGACCTGCGTCGGCACACGGGTTGCAATCACCGCCGCCGGTAGCCGCAAATCGCCAGCCTCGGTACGCTCAAGCTCGGCTGTTTCGGCCAGCACGGTCGCGGCCTCCGTGAGATCTGCGGCGATGGTGGGGGCTTCAAGCAGTGCTGGATCAATCGCAGCCGCGATCTGCACGGCCTTCGCATGGGCGGCCATCGCATCTGCGCGAAGGCCGTTCAGCTCAGCGGCGGCGCGGTTTCGGTCGCCATTTGCCCCCCGCAATGCGGCATCTGCCTGCGCGTATGCGCTCGTCGCCGAGCTCTCGAGACTCCATTGCCAAACGCCGAGGCCTGCAAGGCCCACGGCCAGCACGGCGACCACCGATGCCGCAACGATGCGCCGTTTCTTGTGTGATTTCGCGCGCGAACCAGCCTGAGTCACTTCGCCTGCTTTGGTCTCTTCGGCTTCGGCGCGGGCAGCACGGCGGCCGTGGTGTCGATAAGGCCTGCAAGCCACTCGCGGTCTTCCCATCGATCGCCGCTCACGCGAAAATACATCTTCGACCCGGGGTAGGCTGGCGCCTCGTCTGGTTCGCCGATGTAGGTGCGACCCGCATCGGTCGGCTTCACGAACAGCTCGTCATCGCAGATGAACGCGACGGGTTTCTCGTCGTAGTAGAGGCAGTACTCGCCGAACATTCTGCGCGTGCGAATGCCTGCCAAAGCCGAGAGCTGCTCAACGAGAAACTCAATGGTGTCTTCGCGTGTGCTCATGACTCTCCAGGCGAAAACAGAACGCTAGCGAAAATTCACAAACTGCAAAGCCACCTCGACGTCGGCTCCCTTGAGCAGTGCGATAGTGTCTTGCAGGTCGTCTCGACTCTTCGAGCTCACACGAAGTTCGTCGCCCTGAATCTGGCTCTTGACGCTCTTCGCGCCCTCGTCGCGAATCAACTTGTTCAGCTTCTTCGCGGTCGCCTGATCGATGCCCTCTTTGAGCTTCACCTCAATGCGGGTTTCTTTGCCGCTCGGGTAGGGGTCGCCACTGTCGAGCGCCTTGAGTGACATGCCACGCTTGATGAATTTCGACTGCACAACGTCGAGCACTGCATTGACGCGCTCTTCCGAACTCGCCTTCAGCAGCATCACCTTGTCGTTCAGATTGATCTCAGCACCGACGCCCTTGAAGTCGTAGCGCTGTTCGATCTCTTTGCGAGCCTGGTTGACCGCGTTCTCGATCTCCATCGAGTCGAGCTTGCTCACCACGTCAAAAGAAGAATCAGCCATGCCGCAAGTCTAGTGTCACGCGTTCACTCGCATTCAAGATTTGTTGCGGCGAGGATCGCCCCACACACCTGCCTCGCGGTCGCCTCGAGTAGGCGCGGCGCATCGGCGCTCATCTCTTCGAGGGTGGCCGGACCCTGAGCAATTGAGAACGCGGCAGAAATACCGGCCGCACCGATCTCTTCGGAACTCAACCCGATTGTGCCGGCCAGCACGATCACCGCTGCATCCGGAGCGGCCTCTGCGAGCACACGCGACACGACCTTGCCGTCGAGCGATTGCGCGTCGAGCCTGCCCTCACCGGTGAACACGAGCGTTGCCTCGGCGAGCGCCTCGCTGAGCCCGATCGCCTCGCTCACCAGTTGTGCGCCCGGCACGAGCTGTGCATCAAAGAGTGCCGCAAGCCCGAGTGCCAGACCCCCGGCGGCCCCGATCCCACGCTGCTGCCGCATCTCACGCGGGTCGCTCCCCACTGCGGCCGCAAGCACCTCTGAAAGCCGGAGCAACCCCTGCTCGATGCGGGCAACCTGCTGCGCATCGGCCCCCTTCTGCGGGCCGAAGACGGCCGCCGCTCCGCTCGGGCCGGTCAGCGGATTCTCGACGTCACACGCAATTCGCCAGGTGACTCGCGCGGCACGCGCATCGATCCCGCGCACATCAATGCTGTGCAGTTGCAGCAGGCCGCGGGCGCCAGCGGGCACGTCAACCCCCTGCGCATCGAGCAGCCGGGCGCCGAGGGCGCGCAGCATTCCTGCGCCACCGTCGTTCGTGGCCGAGCCCCCGATGCAGAGCAGTAGTTCTTCGGCACCCGCGTCGAGCGCGGCGAGGATCAGCTCGCCCACTCCGCGTGAGCCAGCGTCGAGCGGTCGCAGCGGCAGATCAGACACCGCCGGCAAGCCGTTGGCGTCGGCGGCCTCGATAATCGCGCGCAGATCGCCCTTCGCAGTGAGACCGAAACCGACGCGGCCCTCACGTGGCCGCCCGAGCGCATCGCTCGTTGGCACCCGCATTACCTCACCGCTCCAGGCCGAGACCAGGGCATCGAGCGTTCCCTCACCACCGTCGGCCATCGGGAGCTCGCGAACCTCAGCACGTGCGCCGAACGCCGCGCGCACACCGCGTGCGATCGCTCGCGTGACCTCAGCCGAGGCGCAGCTACCTTTGAAGGAATCGGGGGCGATCACGATGGTGGGGGCGACGTCGCTCATGCCCCAAGGGTACCGAGCGCCCCCGATGCAAGAACACAGCAGGGCCGAGGCGCACCACTGTGGGTGATCCTCGGCCCTGCCGTATCGGTAGCTACTTACTCGGCGTAGTGCGAGAACAGGAACCAACGATCCTTGTCGAGCTGCTGTGCGATCGCAATCACCACATCTTGGCTCACCGGGTCGATGTCGTCGAGGCCCGCGATCGCCGCGTTCACAGTTGCGATAGTCGCATCGAGCTGCGCAACGACCTCGGCAACCGTGGTCATGGACTGCTGAAAACCCGGGCTCATCTCAGGGGTGCTGGATCGTTTCGCAACCGTGCCAACGCGTCCGTCGACGGGCAGGCCAAGCGCGACGACCCGCTCGGCTACCTCATCGGCAGCTGCCTGCGCATGGGCCACGACCTCGTCAAGAAACTCGTGCACACCCATGAAGTTCGCGCCACGAACGTGCCAGTGCGCCTGCTTCGTATTGACCCCCAGTGCAATGAGATCGTGCAGCACGGGGCTGAGATGCTGTTCGACACCGGCAGCTCGGTTCAAGCTGCCGTTTGCTGTTGGGGCCTGAAACTCTTTGATAGTCACTTGCTTTCCCATCCCGACACCACACCGCGGTTCAGTGGTTGAGCCGCAATCTCGGTCTGCGGTGCCGCTCCTCAATCAACGATACGTTGGCCAGAAATAAGCGCAAGCAAGCTTAGGCTTGGCTCACTCGTTGCGAATGCGGTTCTCTGCTTGCGCCCTCGCATGCCGGCCTGTGAGTTCGGGGCTATCGGCCAAAAAGAGTGGATGGAATCTCTATCTAGCCGCATAATCACGCGGTAACACAAGGGCCGCTAATGTCGGCAACTATGAGTTGTGACTATCCACACCACCACCCTCCCAATGTGTGCGATGCCATTCCAAGCTGAAATACCATCGACCCCTGGCAGAGCTCGCTCGTGCAGGCGACTAGCGCTTGTACAGGCGAAAAACCGTAATTCTTGTGCACGTTCGCTAGCCACCTGCACATTCGAAGCCTGCACCGTTCGGCGGTACCAGCCCAACGACACCGGCCCAACCACGCCGGCCCAGCTACAACGGCCCGGCGACGAAGGCCCAACGACGAAGGCCCAACGACGCCGGCCCGAACAACCCTCTCGCACTGCCCTGCCCACCCCCGGCGGTTCGGGTTCGCTACAGTTCAGGGGCAGCAAAAGTGCACTTCCGCACCGAATAACGCACTTTTGCCACACCTAAAGCACGTCCCCAGGCCAGGGTCTACTCAAAAGGTAATGACACGCCCGGCCGCATCCACACGTTTTGGCCGATAAGCCCGATAGCCCGATAAGCGGGCTATGTCGCAAAACGTGTGGATGAAAAAGTGATCTAGCCCCATGATCATGCGGTAAAACAGGAATCGTCATGCTCCGGCACCCTTAACTGTGCCAAAATCGTCAAACACCACCCGCTGTCTGCTATGCACTACCAAACTCGTCAAGAACGGGAGAACCGCTGCCGGCACACAGCGCTGGAAATGCCCCACCTGCGGCACTTCCACTACCCGCACACGCGAAGACGTCACCCGGAAACATCAACTCGATAAATTCCTTGCTTGGCTCCTCGGAAAGAACTCCCAAACACAATCGGCAGGCAAGCAGCACCGGAGCACATTCTCTCGCCACACTGCTTGGTGCTGGCGCGTCTACCCGGAGCTGCCCAAGGTCGCTATCCCACCCAAATACGTCATCATCGACGGCACCTACATCGGCTCCTGGTGCCTCCTGATCGCAACCGATGAACGCCA
>JAPXTT010000083.1:0-5596 GCA_033812395.1 Leucobacter sp.
CCAATGATGAGCGCCGAGATGATGACGAGCACGACAGAAAGTGCAGTGATCGGGCCGACGTTTCGCTTTAGGTCAAGGATCGGCACGTTCACCGCCGCCGCATACAGTAGCGGCGGAAGCACCCCGAGCAGAATGATCTCGGGGTCAATCTCGATCAGCGGCACCCCGGGCAGATAGCCGATTCCAATGCCCGCCACGACGAGCACGAGGGGGGTGGCAATTCCGATGCGACCCGCAAGCATGGCGATGGCCACCACCAGCACCAGGCCAGCGACGGCGACGAGAGACAACTCCTCGATATGCATGGCAAAAGGCTATCGTGCAAGACCCCCACGCATCGGGGAGCCCGAATGAAGCGAGTCAGATTGTTGCGTGTCAGATTGCTGCGTGTCAGGCGAAGCGAGCTCTGAAGTATTGCGCCGGGGTGATTTCTTGCGTGCTGGGTGCGCGCAGCTCGCTTGCCCAAGTGATCGGAAGATGCGGGTTTGCGAGCAGCGGCCGCCCCAGCGAGACCACATCGGCCTGACCGGTGACGAGAATGCTCTCAGCCTGCGCCGACGAAGTGATGAGCCCGACTGCGCCGACGGGAAGGCCTTCGCGGCGCAGTCGCTCTGCGATCCACACCTGGTACGAGGGGCCAACCGCAATCTTTGCGTGAGCGGTGTTGCCCGCAGACGAAGCATCGATCATGTCGGCACCATCCTCTTTCAGCCACGACACGAGCTGCGCAGCCGCCTCAACATCGAAGCCCCCCTCGACCCACTCATCTCCAGAGACTCGCACGATGATCGGCAGCTCGGGGTGTGCGGCGCGCACCCTGCGCACAATCTCGCGCAGCAGCAGTGCGCGCCCCTCAGGCGAACCGCCGAACTCGTCGTCGCGAAGGTTGCTCAAGGGCGACAAAAACTCGTGCAGCAGGTAGCCGTGCGCCGCGTGAATTTCAACGACATCGAACCCGACGGCTACCGCGCGCTCGGCCGCAGCGGCGAACGAGTCGATGACCCCGCGCACCTCGTCGCTTGTGAGGGCGCGAGGCTCAGACAGGCCCACGAATGCGACTGCAGAGGGCGCGACCGTCGACCACCCGCCCTCGCCGATCGGCACCGAGCCCTCGGGGGCACCCGGCCGCCACGGGTATGTGGAAGCTTTGCGGCCCGCGTGCGCGAGTTGAATGCCGATCTTTGCGCCGTGCATATGCGCGAGTGACACAATGCGTTCGAACGCCGACTGTTGCGTATCGTTCCACAGCCCGAGGTCATTCGGTGAAATTCTCCCTTCGGGCACAACCGCTGTGGCCTCAACCATGACAAGCCCCACGCCACCCCGGGCCAGTGCTCCTAGGTGTACCAGATGCCAATCATTTGGTACGCCAATATCGTCACCGTGTGATGCGGCAGAGTATTGGCACATGGGGGCGACCCAGAGGCGGTTGCGCATCGTCGCCCCGCGCAGTTCAAACGGTTGGAAGAGAAGGGGATCGGCCATGAACTGAGTCTATGGTCATGGTCTGAGTACTTTGGTATGCGACCCGGGCAGCCAGTCGCGCAGGATAGTGTGGAGCGCATGAGTCTGGGCGCGATCCTTGAAGAACTTCACACGCGAGGATCAGCGCGACCTGACCCCGGCGACGTGCACACCCGCTTCGAGCGATGGGTTGCAGACGAACTGGCGCTTTCGCTGTACCCTGCACAAGAGGAAGCGCTGCTCGCACTCGCGCTCGGCGAACACGTGATTCTTGCCACGCCGACAGGCACCGGTAAGTCGATGGTTGCACTTGGTGCTCACTTCTCGGCACTCGCAGCAGGGAGGCGAACGGTATACACCGCGCCGATCAAGGCTCTGGTGAACGAGAAATTTTTTGCCTTGGTGCACGCGTTCGGCCCCGAGCTCGTCGGAATGGTGACCGGCGACTCTAGCATTAACGCCGACGCTCCGATCATCTGTTGCACCGCCGAGATTCTTGCAAACCTCGTGTTGCGTGACATCGATGCGGGCGGCATTACTCAGGTGGTGATGGACGAGTTTCACTACTATGCCGACCCCGAGCGCGGCTGGGCCTGGCAGGTGCCGCTGCTGACCATGCCGAAGGCGCAATTTCTGTTGATGTCGGCGACGCTCGGTGACGTGACCGAGCTTGCTGCAGACCTCGAACGCCGCACTGGCAACTCTGTGACAGAGGTTACCGGGGTTGAACGCCCGGTGCCGCTGAGCTTCTCTTACGAACTCAAGACAGCTCACGAGCAGGTCGAGCAGCTGCGTGACGAACGCAAGACGCCCGCCTACCTCGTGCACTTCAACCAGTCGCACGCAGTTGAGCAAGCGCAGGCGCTTGCGAGCGTCAAGCTGGTCGATCGCGAGGGGCGTGATGAGATCGCCGAGGCGCTCGGTGACTTCAAGTTTTCAACGGGTTTTGGGCAGACGCTCTCAAGGCTCGTGCGTAGCGGCATTGGCGTGCACCACGCTGGCATGCTGCCACGCTACCGCCGCCTGGTTGAGCAGCTCGCCCAGCGTGGCTTGCTGCGGGTGATCTGCGGTACTGACACACTCGGTGTCGGTATCAACGTGCCCATTCGTGCGGTGGTGTTCACCGCGCTCACGAAGTTTGATGGTGAGAAGATGCGTCGGCTCTCGGCGCGCGAGTTTCATCAGATCGCGGGCCGTGCCGGCCGTGCTGGCTACGACACCGAGGGCGACGTGATCGCGCTCGCGCCAGAATACGAGGTTGAGAACGCGAAGCAGAGCGCGAAGGCTCTGGCGAAGGCGGCCTCAGGTAAGAAAGTTGGCAAGGGGCCGAAGAAGAAGTCTGCGCCAGCAGGCTTCATTACTTGGAATGAGCAGACGCTTGAGAAGCTCGTCGCGGCTCAGCCAGAGCCGCTGATAAGTCGAATGCGCGTCACCCACTCGATGGTGCTGAGCATCATTGCGCGCGGTGAAGAGCGACCTGGCCAGGCGCTCGAGACTATGCGAGCGCTCATTTTTGATAGCCATGAGTCTCGAGCAGCCCAGTTTCGGCACGCACGCACCGCGCTCAGCATCTTTCGCACGCTGCGCCAAGGTGGCATCGTCGAGGCGGTGCCGTTCGGCCCTGAGGATGCCTACGAGCCGCTCGACCCCGGCCCGTTTGACAAGCACGCGAAGAGCGTGCTTTCGCTCACTGTCGACCTGCAGCAGAACTTCGCATTGAATCAGCCGCTGTCGCCGTTTGCGCTTGCGGCAATCGAGCTGCTTGATCCCGCGTCTGAAAGCTATGCACTCGACGTGATCTCGATTGTTGAGTCGACACTCGAAGACCCGCGAGCGATCTTGCGTTCGCAGCAGCACCAAGCACGCGGCGAGGCAGTGCAGGCGATGAAAGCCGAGGGGCTCGAATACGACGAGCGCATGGAGCGGCTTGAAGAGATTACGCACCCCCAACCGCTGAAAGAACTGATCGATGAGGCATTCGAGGCGTACGCGCGCGAGGTGCCGTGGGCGCGCGACTACGAGCCGCGGCCCAAATCGGTGGTGCGTGAGATGATCGAGCGGGCCTTCGGATTTCGCGATCTGGTATCGGCGTACGATCTCGGTCGCTCCGAGGGGACTGTGCTGCGCTACCTCTCAGACGCGTTTCGAGCGATTGAACGTACGGTGCCAGAACCAGCGAAGACTGAAGAGCTGAATGCGCTTATCGACTGGCTTGGAGAACTCGTGCGGCAGGTTGATTCGAGTCTGCTCGATGAGTGGAACGAGGCGCAGTCGCTCGAGCATGACGCTGATGACGGGGTGCTCGACGCGACGCTTGCCGCGGCGGCAGCTCATCAGCATCACGAAGATCTTGCGCCGCCCGTGCGAGCGGTGACCCAGAACGAGCGCGCTTTCACCGTAATGGTGCGAAACGCCATATTTAAGCGCGTGTTGGCCGCGGCCTTTGACCGTGTGCAAGAGCTTGGCGAGCTCGACGGCCCGCAGGGCTTTGGCGAGAGCGAGTGGGACGCCGCGCTCGAACGCTACTACGACGAATACGACTCGATGGGCTCGGGCGGTGCTGCTCGTTCTGTGAGTCTGCTCACCCTTGATCGTTCAGCGGCGGCGAATGGCACCTGGCGGTTTCGTCAGGTGCTCGACGACCCGAAGGGCGACCACGACTGGGCAATTGAAGGCACGGTCGACCTTGCGGCGTCTGCCGAAGCGGGCGATGCAGTGATTCGGGTGCAGCGGGTCGGCGCCGTGCAATAGGGTTGCGCGGGGTAGAGCAGATGCGCATCTGTGAAACGCATGGTGCTCATATGTGCAATCTGCTGCGCAGAGGAGCGAAACGGCGTACGCTCTATGAGTATGAGTCGTTTGGTCGCTGACAAAGATCTGCTGATCGTGCGCGTTGCCGAGCTCTATTACGAAGAGGGCAAGACGCAAGACGAGATCGGTGCGCTGCTTGACCTCTCTCGCTTCAAGGTGGGGCGGCTGCTCTCGCAGGCGCGTACCGATGGCATTGTGCGCATTGAGATCGTGCACCCGCGTGCGCGCAGGCTCGGGCTCGAGCGTCAGCTGCGAGATCGCTTCGGCCTAGTAGAGGCTGTTGTCGTGCCAGCGTCGAACAGCTCCGACGAAGACTTGAAACGTGTTGCTCAGGCAGCGGCAGATCAGCTCACCATGCTGCGCCCCGTGCCGCGCACGCTCGCCGTCAGCTGGGGGCGCACGCTCACTGCGGTCGCTGCAAGCCTTGTAGACGGCTGGGCGCGCGGTGTCACCGTCGTGCAGATGAACGGGGGAGTGAGCGTGAACCGCCGCCCCGGTGGTGCGGCCCCACTTGCCGCCACCGTCGCAAAACGCGCTGCTGGTCATGCGGTGCTGCTGCCCAGCCCCGCAATTCTCGACCGGCTCGAGACGAAACAGGCAATCGAATCAGACCGTACAATCGCGGGTGTGCTTGACCAGGCCGCACAGGCTGACGTGTACCTGTTTACCGCTGGTGTGTGTGACGAGAGCTCTGCCCACGTAGAAAATGGCTACCTCTCACCGGGCGACGTCGATGTGCTCACCCGCAGGGGAGCCGTCGGTGATGTGCTTGGGCGCTACGTCGACGCAGACTGCAACATCGTTGACCCAGAGCTTGACTCGCGCACGCTCGGCCTCGGCCTTGAGCAGTTGCGGGCAGCGAAGACTGCAATCTTTGTGACCTCGGGGCAAGCGAAACACGATATCGCGCGAACGGTGGTGCGCGGTGGGCTGTGCACCACGATGGTCACCGACGAAGACACCGCAAGAGCGCTGTTAGAAGAAGTATGAAGAACGTAACAATGAAGGGTGCAGACATGACGACGATCGAAACTGTGACAAGCGCAGACAGCGCCGTCAGTTCCGTGCTGGGGGGCAACCCCGATAACGAGACGCTACGTCGTTTTCTGCATGGGCTCCCCGGCGTTGACGCCGTCGGTCTTGAACAGCGCTCTGCTGCCCTCAGCAGCCGGTCGATAAAGACCTCATCGAAAACTTGGGCGCTCGACAAGATCATCTCTTTAATTGACCTCACCACGCTTGAGGGCGCCGATACGCCGGGCAAGGTGCGCTCGCTTGTCACGAAGGCGAAGCACCCCGACGCCTCAGACCCGAGCTGCCC
>JAPXTT010000084.1:0-5550 GCA_033812395.1 Leucobacter sp.
CGCTCAGGCAGCTAACGTGCCGATCGTGGTCGCGGTCAACAAGGTCGATAAAGAGGGTGCAAACCCTGACAAGGTGCGCCAGCAGCTCACCGAGTTCGGCCTGGTCTCTGAGGAGTGGGGCGGCGAAGTCATGTTCCGCGACGTCTCGGCGAAGAACGGCACTGGCATCACCGAGCTGCTCGACGCTGTGCTGTTGACCGCAGACGCAGGCCTCGACTTGCGCGCGAACCCAGACAAGAACGCTCGAGGCGTTGCCATTGAGGCGAAGCTCGACAAGGGCCGCGGCGCGGTTGCTACCGTGCTCATTCAGTCGGGTACGCTGCGAGTCGGCGACGCGATTGTTGCGGGCACGGCTTACGGCCGCGTTCGCGCGATGCACGACGAGAACGGCGACGCGGTTCTCGAGGCGTTGCCCTCGCGTCCGGTTCAGGTGCAGGGCCTTTCGAGCGTGCCTCGCGCTGGTGACAACTTCATTGTCACCGACGAGGATCGCACGGCCCGTCAGATCGCTGAGAAGCGTGAGGCAGCTGAGCGTAACGCGATGCTGGCCAAGGCCCGCAAGCGCATCAGCCTCGAAGAGTTCACGAAGGCACTTGAAGATGGCAAGGTCGAGTCGCTCAACCTCATCATCAAGGGTGACGTGTCGGGTGCCGTCGAGGCGCTCGAAGAGTCGCTCATGAAGATCGAGGTCGACGATTCGGTGCAGCTGCGCATTCTTCACCGCGGTGTGGGTGCCATCACCGAGTCTGACGTTGACCTGGCGACGATTGACAACGCGATCGTCATCGGCTTCAACGTGCGCCCCGACGTCAAGGCTCGCGAGCGCGCTGCCCGCGAGGGTATCGACATTCGCTTCTACAACGTCATCTACAACGCGCTCGACGACATCGAAGCTTCTCTCAAGGGCATGCTCAAGCCCGAGTACGAAGAGGTGCAGTCGGGTGTTGCCGAGATTCGAGAGGTGTTCCGCTCATCGAAGTTCGGCAACATCGCGGGTGTCATTGTTCGCAGCGGTACCATCACGCGCAACGCAAAGGCGCGCGTCATTCGCGAGGGCGTCGTCATCGCCGATGGCCTGGCCATCGAATCGCTGCGTCGTTTCAAGGACGACGTCACTGAGGTCAAGACTGACTTCGAGGCTGGTATCGGCCTTGGCAAGTACAACGACATTCAGATCGGCGACGAGATTGAGACAACCGAAATGGTTGAGAAGCCGCGCGCATAAGCGGTACTGAACAGCGGAGGCCGGGTAGTTCGTAAGAACTACCCGGCCTCCGCTGTTGTTCAAGCACCCACGTCGACATGAGCGCATGGAAAAGGCCGGGGCAACGAGTAGTTGCCCCGGCCTTGATCCTTGAAAAAACTAGCGAAGTTCGGCGTCGAAACGGCGACCTTCTGCCTTTGACGGCAACACCGTGAACACCAGCAGAACAAGTGCTCCAACATAGGGAATGAGGCCCAAGAAATAGAATGGACCCGCAAAGTTGCCATCGTGCAAGCGACGCCAAGTGATCGCGATTGACGGGATCAGAAGGGCAAGGCCGATGATGATGAGCAGAGCGTACCCAAGAATTACCAGCAGAAGACCAAAGCCATTTGGTGACGTGGTCTCGTAGGTGTAGGGGTCGTAGGTAGAGGTTGCCGCCATAATGATGGCGCCCCCCAAGAGCAAGACTAGAGGCACCAGCTCGATGAGAAAGACGAAGAGGGTCACCCACCAGTATTCACTGCGTGAGGCGCGACCGCTGAACTTGGCATAACTTTTGAAGAATCGCTTCGTGGCCTGCATGAAACTCGCACCGTAGAGCGGGCGACTCAGGTCTTCGGGATCGCTCGCGCCGTCGAAGTACCCACCGGGGCCGGGCACGGTGCCGATTGGGGCCGGCGCAAACACCGGCTGGGCGGCATAGACCGGTGCAGCGTACTGTGGTGCAGCAGGCTGGCTGTACTGAGGCGCATGCTGCTGACCATATGCAGGCTGAGCGTATGTCGGCTGGCCGGGTGCTCCATATTGTGGGGCTTGTGGCGGCAGATACTGTGGTGCGGCAGGCTGGCCGGGTACGCCGTACTGCGGTGCCTGCGGTACCTGGGGCGCCAGAGGCTGTTGGGGTGCAGAGGAGAAGTACGGCGCCTGCGGCGCCTGCTGTTCCTGCGGTGCCGAGAAGTGTGGTGGCTGAGGCGCGTAGTTGGGTGCCTGAAGTGCAGGGGGTGCGTCGATCTGTGGTGCCTGAGGAGTCTCGGGAGCCTCTGGTGCGGCCGGCTCTTGCGAGGGTGTGTGCTGCTCTGGCAGTTCGGGGGTTGCGTCAGTTGGTGGCTGGCTCATGAGACTCTTTTACTCTCTTTGTGTGGTGTTGCTGCATGCGAAAGATGCTGGTGTCTAGAGAGTATCGCCTAGCGGGTGAAATTTGCCTTGTTGATTGCTGCTCCATTGATAAATGCAGGTAATATCCAGCGGCGACCCGCGGTACGCTGGATGCATGTCGAACCCACGAGCGGCTAAGGTCGCAGAGCGTATTCAGCAGATCATTGCGCGTCGCCTTGAAAAGGGGCTGCGAGACCCGCGTATGGGTTTCGTGACCATCACCGATGTGCGGGTCACCGGCGACCTGCAGCACGCAAGCGTGTTTTATACGGTCTATGGCACCGAAGAAGAGCAGAGTGACACTGCCCAAGCGCTGAAAGCTGCTACCGGCATGTTGCGCACCGAGGTGGGTAAGCAACTGGGTACCAGGCTGACGCCTGTGCTCGAGTTTATTCACGATGAACTACCTGACAGCGCCCAGCACCTCAACGAACTGCTTGCAGAAGCGAAACGTCGAGATGATGAGGCACACGCCCTGGCTGCGAATGCAAGTTTCGCGGGCGAGCAAGACCCATACACTAAGCCACGCGACCTTGACGATGCTGATGACGCCGCAGACGATGATCTTGACGAGCGTGAAGACGGCGAGTTCGACGACACTGACGAGCTTGAAGATTTCGAAGACGAAGATGAAGACGGTCTTGACGAAGAAGAACTCACAGACGACGAGCGCCGAGACTAAGGCCTACACATTAGGGCAAGCGCACGAACCCGTTTGATTCTACGATCAACCCGTCTGCGATGAGCGAGTCGTAGGCTCGTTGCGGCTGCTGAGCGTCGCGCACGCCGCCTTCTGCCCCAGCTGCGAGTGCGACAGCATCAGGTATGGGCGCGTTTGCTCCGCGTAGCAGCGCCATGATGCGGCCCCGTACCTGCCGGTCACTCCCTTGAAATGCGGCTTGCCGTCGTACGGTGGGCGCGTTATTAGGAAAGCCTGCCCCTCGCCATTGACACCACTGAGAGATTGGGCAGGCAGAACACTGCGCATTACGAGCAGTGCAGAGTGTGGCCCCGAGCTCCATGGTGGCGGCGTTGAAGTGTCGTGCTCGCACGGGGTCGAGCGGCAGCAGCGCCTCCATTTCAGTGAGGTCGCGAGGCCCTGGTGAGCCGGCGGCAGCTTCTCCGCGCACTAGACGGGCGAGAACCCGTCGCGTGTTGGTGTCGACCACTGGCTCTCGCAAAGAAAATGCGAAACTTGCCACCGCGCGTGCGGTGTATGGGCCAATGCCCGTGAGTGCGAGCAGCGTGTTCACGTCGCGGGGCACCTCATCACCGTGCACGGTCGCGAGTTGTACCGCGGCCCGGTGCAGCCAGAGGGCGCGGCGCGGGTAGCCGAGTCGGCCCCAAGCTCGCACGGCTTCTCCCGGTGCTTCTGCCGCGAGGTCAGAGGGTTTTGGCCAGCGCGACATCCATGCTTCGAATGGTGCAATCACGCGTGATGCCTGGGTCTGCTGCAGCATGAACTCTGAGACGAGCACCGCCCAGGGGTCGATGTCACCTGCCGACTTGCCCCTCCATGGCAGTTCGCGGGCCTCGCGCTCGAACCAAGCGATTACCGCTTCGGCAATCTTCGCCGCCTCGTCTTCACGAACCATCAGTTCTGTCACCCGCCCAGTGTATTCGGTGGGCGGGTAGGGTGGTTGGGTGAGTATTTCAGCCAACGGCATTTTGCTGGTCGATAAGGCCGAGGGGTGGACGAGCCACGACGTCGTAGCAAAAGCGCGTCGGGCTCTCGGCACTCGAAAGGTTGGTCACGCGGGCACGCTTGATCCGATGGCGACCGGGCTGCTGATGCTCGGTGCGGGGCCAGCGACGCGACTATTGACTCACCTGGTAGGGCTCGACAAGACCTACACTGCGACCATCAGGCTCGGGGCGTCGACTGTCACCGATGACCGTGAGGGCGAGGTCGTCGGCATCGCCCCTGCAGCGAAGATTCATGAGCTTGAGCGTGACACAGCTCAGATTGGCGACGCTATCGCTTGGCTGACCGGCCCAATCGAGCAGGCTCCGAGCTCGGTGAGCGCAATCAAGGTTGACGGTAAGCGCGCTTACGACCTGGTGCGCGCTGGTGAGCAGGTTGAACTGAAGAAGCGGCCAGTGACGATTCATTCATTTGTGGCAGAGGATCCGCGCCTCGTCGTCGCGCACGGCCTTGACGGCGGTGAGCTACCAGTCGAGGTGCTCGACATCGATGTGGTGGTGAACTGCTCATCGGGAACCTATGTGCGTGCGCTTGCTCGCGACCTCGGCGAGGCACTCGGTGTCGGTGGGCATCTGACCGCGCTGCGACGCACCAAGGTAGGCCCGTTCTCGGTCGCTGATGCGGTGTCGAATGAGCAACTCGCGGCGGGCGGTATCTCGACCGAGAGCTTGCTTGACCCCGCAGTAGTGGCGGCCAGGCTCTTGCCAGTACTTTCTCTTTCTGAGCAGCAAGAGATTGATCTGGGCCACGGGAAGCGGCTCGAGATCAGTGAAGACCAGCCGCTCAGTGACGGCACTGACCGGGCTAATCTCGCTGCGGCGATTGCGTATGGTGGCCGGCTTGTTGGTCTCATTGAACTCAAGAACGGGCGCACGCGCGTAGTGACAAACTTTCCTCCCGTTCACTCAGAGAGTGAGGCACCCGCATGATCACTTGGTTTGCCATCACACTGATTGTCGTTGCTGTCGCTGCTGCGATCCTCTGCACCATCGAATTCGTGTTGAAGCGGGTGCCTGATGACCTCACCCTCGCGGCCGAAGCACTACTTGGGTTGCTGCTGGTCGCCCAGGCAATCGTCGCGGGTGCCGCCCCAGCATTTGGCAACACGCCAGTGGGTGACCCGCTCGAGTTCTGGATGTACCTTGTCGTAGCGTTGCTGCTGCCGTTCGTGGCGGGTTTCTGGGCACTCGTCGATCGCCGCCGTAGCGCGTTTCTCGTGCTCATCGTGGTGAACCTGGCCGTTGCGATCATGGTCTACCGCATGCTGGTTATCTGGCAGCCGACTGCGTAGCCTGGCCGCAGATTACGGGTCATGGAGTAACGGCGTGAGAGCAGGCGCACAAGACATTCGTTACCCGAATTCGGGCTAGGCGTGAGACGGTATGCTTGTGCCCGTGCCGAATACAGAGCCGAACGAAGCGAATGTGACGCGCGCAACGAGCGTAAATGGTAACGACCCAGCAGCGACTGGGCAACGCACAGC
>JAPXTT010000085.1:0-5548 GCA_033812395.1 Leucobacter sp.
CGTGCGCCGACTGCAAACGCTCGGCATCGACTTCGGCATGCAGCCGGGCTTCGACCGTGTGCACTGGATATTCGACGAAGCGTTCGTCGATGCAGAAGAGACCGTGCTGAGCGACGTGTTTCTTGCCACTGTCGAAGCTGAGACATCGTTTGCCACGAATCCGCTGTTCATTGCGCTGCAAGAAGCGATCTACGGGCCAGGGCCGAGTGCGTGGGCCGCGCAGGCCGAGCGCGATCGCCGCCCCGAGTTCGCCGAGACAGCGAGACCTTTGAACTTTACTGGCGAGACCGTGTTTCCGTGGATGTTCGAAGAGGTATCAGCGCTTCGAGGCTACGAAGCGGCCACCAAACATCTGGCTGCGCACGAGCAACCAATCGATACCTACCAATCTGCAAAACTTGCTGTAAACGAGGTGCCGGTTGAGGCTGCCGTGTACTACGACGACATGTATGTTGACGCGCAGCTTTCACTCGAGACTGTGTCGAAGATCGCTGGCGCGCATGCTTGGGTTACCAACGAATTCGAACACGACGGTCTGCGAATGGGTGATGTAGCTGAACGCCTGTTTACGGCGCTAGAAGCGAGAATCGGTGGCACGAGAAACACCAGAGAGGTGCAGAAATAGTGCACGCTCACGAGCGCTCCCACACTGACCACGGTCACGAACTGACAGGGCTCGCGAGGCACGTCACCGTGCTCGACTGGGAGTCGGGCATGGCGAAGTCGCGCGCAACCAGACGCGACCCTCGCATGCCGCTGCTCAGCGCATCACCAGGGTTCAATGAGTACATGAAGCACGGCTGGGGTGACGCTTCGCGTGAGCTTCGTGTCGAGCCGGGCGCCGCGGCCGCGGCCGCAATGCACCGCGCAAGGCTGTCGGCTGAGTTCGCTGGTGAAACGCTCGTCATCACCGCTGGTCGGTCGCAACTTCGGGTCAACGATAACTTCTTTGAGTTCCGTGCCGACAGCGATTTTCTCTGGTTGGTTGGCCACGGGATTGAAGACGCCGTGCTCGTCATGCGGCCAGTTTCTGCGGGGCAGGGAAGCGACGGGGCGCACAATGCCACCCTCTACGTCACACCGCCTGCCAGACCTGGTGATCCCGCGTTTCATGCCGATGCAAATCATGGTGAGCTCTGGGTGGGGCCGCTTGCAGGCACCAAAGAGATCGAGGAGGCTCTCGGCGTTCGCACCCGAGCGATCGGTGAGCTGCAGGTCGCAGACAACGCCCTTATCGCAGGTGCGGCAGTTGTGGCGAGAGGATCGGGCGCAGCGCTCGACGGCAGGCCTCGTGCGCCGAAGCTCGCTCGAGTGCTCTCAGAGCTGCGCCAGATTAAAGACGCGTGGGAGATCGAGCAGCTGCGCAGCGCGAACCTCGCCACGATTGATGGCTTTGCCGAGGTGCGCCGCGAGATCCCGCGCGCGATCGAAGCGGGCGGTGAGCGCTGGCTCCAGGGCACCTTCGACAGGCACGCCCGCACAGTCGGGCAGGCACCCGGCTACGCGACCATCGTCGGTTCGGGGGCGCACGCTCCGATTTTGCACTGGGTGCGAGCCGACGGCGACATTCACCCCGACGAGCTGCTGCTGCTCGATATGGGCATTGAGATGAGAAGCGGCTACACGGCCGATGTGACGCGTACGATACCCGTAAGCGGCAGGTTCACTGACGCGCAGCGCCAGGTGCACGATCTCGTAGAAAAATCGCACCGTGCAGGCCTCGCCGCAGTGCAGCCCGGCCGCCTCTGGGCAGATTTTCATGCCGCGTGCATGGAGGTGCTCGCCGAGGGGTTGCACGACTGGGGCATGTTGCCGGTATCGGTCGACGAGGCGCTCTCAGAGGGTGGCCAGCACCACCGACGTTACATCGTGTGCGGGGTGGGTCACCATCTCGGGCTCGACGTGCACGACTGCGACTCGTCTCGCTACGAAACCTACCTCGGCGGCACAGTGCAGACTGGCATGGCGCTGACGGTCGAACCCGGGCTCTACTTTCACGCCTGGGACGAGACAGTGCCACCCGAGCTGCGAGGCATCGGAGTGCGCATCGAAGACGATCTGGTGGTGACCGACACCGGCCACGAGGTCATTTCTGATGCGTTGCCGCTCGATGCAGCGGGCCTCGAGCGCTGGATGGCAGAGCAGATTCGCGGCTAGTATCGAGGCTGAGGTAAATAAAACTCCTGATCGCAACAAAGTTTGCAATTCACGAGCGAGCGTGCAAAGATAGATCGGTTCGCGTTTTCGCGCGTCAGGCTTCTGTGCCCGCCGGCACAGCGTCACATTCGTGCACAGTGGTTTTCGCTGTGCTCACCACAATTTAGGAGCATCATGGCAGTCAAGATTCGCCTCAAGCGCTTTGGCAAGATCCGCGCACCCTTCTACCGCATCGTCGTTGCTGACTCGCGCACTAAGCGCGACGGCCGCGTGATCGAAGAGATCGGCAAGTACAACCCGATGACGAACCCTTCGTTCATCGAGGTTGACAGTGACCGTGCACAGTACTGGCTCAGCGTGGGCGCACAGCCTACCGAGCAGGTTGCTGCGCTGCTGAAGCTGACCGGCGACTGGGGCAAGTTCAAGGGCGAGGGCGAGACCGAGTCGCGCGTGCAAGCCCCAGAGGCAAAGGCTGTGTTCGAGGCTGACACCAAGAAGAAGCCAGTGCTGCGCCCCAAGGCAGAGAAGCCCGCAGAGGCTCCTGCAGAGGCTGCAGCTGAAGAGGCTCCGGCAGAGGCTGCTGAAGAGGCAGCAACCGAGACCGAGGCCTAAGCATGGCTGTTTCGCTCGCGGAGGTGCTCGAGCACCTGGTGAAGGGCATTGCGACCCTGCCAGACGAGGTGCGCGTCGCAGGCCGCGAGACCTCGAGGGGTGAACTTCTCGAGGTGCGCGTCGATCCGACCGACCTCGGCCGAGTGATTGGTCGAGGCGGTCGTACCGCACAGTCGCTGCGCACCGTAATTGGTGCGCTCAGTGACGGGCGCCGCGTGCGCATCGACGTCGTCGACACTGACGCAGAGGGCGAGGGCTAATGGCTGAGAAGCCGGCTCGCGCCAAGGCTCCCCTCCCCGTTCTCGGGGAGGGGAGCCTGCGCGTTGGGCGACTTACCAAGCCGCACGGTCTGAAGGGTGGCCTCAAGGTTGAACTCTTCACCGATAACCCCGACGAGCGCTTTGCTCCGGGCTCGGTGCTGCACCTGCAGGTGCCAGAAGAGTCTGAGTGGTTTGGGCGCACCCTTACGGTGCGCGAGCTACGCTTTTTTAACAGCATGCCCGTCGCGTTCTTCGCTGAGGTCGCCGACCGCACGGCAGCCGAGAGCATCGTGCGCGCGATCCTCTGGATCGATGCTGCAACCGTCGAAGAGAGCGTTGAAGATAACGCTTGGTACAACCACCAGCTCGTTGGGCTTGAGGTGCGTCGCGGCGAAGAGCTGCTCGGCACCGTGAGCGAAGTGCAGCATTTTCCTGCGCAAGACCTGCTCTCAGTGAAGACCCCAAACGGCATCGTGCTCGTACCCTTTGTTGAAGCGATCGTGCCAAGAGTTGACCTCGAGGCGGGCGTCGTGTCTGTGACCCCGCCAGCGGGGCTTTTCGAGGCGCTGCCCGAGGCGGAAGACTCGGCTGCCACGGTAGGCGACGCGGCTCACGAAAGCGATTAGCGCCAGTGCGCATCGACATCGTCAGCATATTTCCGGCGTACTTTGAGACCCTCGAAATTTCACTGCTCGGCAAAGCAAAACATCGTGGCCTGCTCGATCTGCGGGTACACGATCTACGCGATGCGGCGCACGACAAGCATCGCACGGTAGATGACACCCCTGCCGGTGGCGGTGCCGGCATGGTAATGAAACCCGAGCCGTGGGGTGTGATGCTCGACGAGATTCTCGAAGCCCCCGACTCGAGCGATGACCCGCTGATCATCTTCCCGTCGCCCGCGGGCGAGGTGTTCAACCAGAAAATGGCACGCGAACTGTCGGGCGAGCAGCAACTGATCTTCGGCTGCGGTCGCTATGAGGGCCCAGATCAGCGAATCTTCGATGAATATGCCGAACGCGGCCGCCTGAAGCTTGTGAGTCTTGGCGACTACGTGCTCAACGGCGGCGAGGTAGCAAGTCTCGCAATGATTGAGGCAATCGCTCGGTTGCTGCCAGGGATGGTAGGCAACCCCGAGAGTCTCGTAGAGGAGTCACACGAAGACGGCCTGCTCGAATACCCGAGCTATACCAAGCCCGCGGTCTGGCGTGGCCGCGAGGTGCCGCCCGTGCTGCTGAGTGGCAATCACGCGGCGATTGCAACGTGGCGCCGCGAGCAGTCGATCGAGCGAACAAGAAGCGTGCGACCAGACCTGCTTGCGCACCCAAACGCCGACTCGGCAGAGCGCTGAACCATTGCTTCGAAAACTGTGGCATAATAGTTCTTTGTGCCACGGTGCGGTACTGCCGCGAGGGTCCGCACAGACCGTGAACACCATTTTCTTTTCACACAGTGAGATTTGCGAACCGACTTGCGGCGGCCGCAGAGAGAGACAATCATGCAGAAGCTCGACCACGTCGATGCAGCGTCGCTCAAGAGCGACATTCCCGAGTTCCGCGCAGGCGACACCGTCAAGGTGCACGTGAACATCATTGAGGGCAACCGCTCGCGTGTGCAGGTGTTCCAGGGCATTGTGATTGCGCGCCACGGCGACGGCGTTCGCGAGACCTTCACCGTTCGCAAGATCAGCTTCCAGGTCGGTGTTGAGCGTAAGTTCCCCGTCCACTCGCCTGCGATCGACAAGATCGAGGTCGTCAGCCGCGGTGACGTTCGCCGTGCGAAGCTCTACTACCTGCGCGGCCTCACCGGCAAGAAGGCAAAGGTCAAGGAGAAGCGCGACTGGTAAGTCGTCTTTTCTGACCACACGTTCAGGCTCTCCCCGGTTCAGGGTGAGAGCCTGAAGTGTTTGCGCGTCATAATTGAAGTACCGCGCCATCGCATCTGTTAGCGTCACGAAGTATCGGAGCCCCATGAGCCAGAACACCGCAGACCGACACGCGGGGCCGGTCAGTAGCCTGCTGCGGTTTCTTCGCGATCTGCTGGTCATTCTGGTGGTCGCGTTCACGGTGTCGTTCTTCTTGAAGACTTTTCTGGTACGAAGCTTCTATATACCCTCGGGTTCGATGGAGCACACGCTTGAGGTGAACGACCGCATTCTGGTGAACCAGCTTGTGCCAGGCATAGTCGATGTGCAGCGCGGTGACGTGGTCGTGTTTCGAGACCCGGGCGGCTGGCTGAGTTTGCCGGCGAGCGCCAAGGTGCCGGCTCCCACCCCGGTCGAGAAGGTCATGCAGGTGTTGGGCCTCGCCGCAGACACGAGCGCCGACTACGTCGTGAAGCGAGTCATCGGCATCGGCGGCGACCGGGTCGCCTGCTGCGATGCGAACGGGCGGGTCACCGTCAACGGCGTGCCCCTCGACGAACCGTACGCGGTGGTGCCCGAGGGCAAGAGCCGCGTGTCTGAGATTGACTTCGACGTGACTGTGCCTGAGGGTTCGGTCTGGGTGATGGGCGACAAC
>JAPXTT010000086.1:0-5536 GCA_033812395.1 Leucobacter sp.
GCTCGGTGTACCCGTTGGGCTGCGCGGCACCCTCGAGCACCATTCGGCTCGCGGCCTCGAACGCGGTGCCCGGGGTGTTGCCGTCAGCGCCGAGCAGCTGTTCATAGAGCGGGTCGCCCGCGTTCTGCTCGTCGACCACTGCAGAAAGGCGGCGCAGCGCCTCGTCGACCTGCGTGGCATCAATCACGCCGTGGGTCAGCCAGTTCGCGAGCAGCTGGGCTGAGATGCGCAGGGTTGCGCGGTCTTCCATGAGCGCCACATCGTGAATATCGGGCACCTTCGAGCAGCCGACGCCCTGGTCGATCCAGCGCACGACGTAGCCCAAGATCGACTGCGCGGCGTTGTCGATCTCGGTCTGCACTACCTCGGGCGTGAGATCGCCCTCGCCCGCGAGCGGAATCTCGAGCAGCGTATCGAGGCTGTTCTCGGGCAGCGCCGGCAGCGCGCGACGCGCCTCGAACGCGTCAACCTGGTGGTAGTGCAGTGCGTGCAGGGTGGCGGCGGTCGGCGACGGCACCCAAGCGGTCGAAGCTCCGGCGCGCACGTGGCCGATCTTCTGCTCGAGCATCTCGTGCATGAGGTCGGGCATCGCCCACATGCCCTTGCCGATCTGGGCGCGGCCGTCGAGGCCGCTCTCGACACCGATCGCCACGTTGCGCTGCTCGTAGATGCCGAGCCACGGCCGCGTACGAATGCCGGCCTTCGGCAGCATCGGCCCCGCCTGCATCGAGGTGTGAATCTCGTCACCGGTGCGATCGAGAAATCCGGTGTTGATGAATACCACGCGGTCGCGGGCGGCCTCGATGCATGCGGCGAGGTTCGCCGAGGTACGGCGCTCCTCATCCATGATGCCGATCTTGACCGTGTTCTCGGGCAGACCGTAGAGCGCCTCGACGCGGGCGAACAGCTCTGCAGCAAACGCGACCTCGTCGGGGCCGTGCATCTTCGGCTTCACGATGTAGATCGAGCCGGTGCGTGAGTTGCGGCCTGCAGCGGTGCCGGTGCCAGCACCAGCGAACTGGGGCAGGTCTGCGAGCGAGCCGAGCACGGTCATGATGGCGTCGAGCACGCCCTCGGGCACCCAGTCGCCGTCGCGGTCGAGCACGGCATCGGTGCGCATCAGGTGGCCGACGTTACGAATGAAGAGCGTGGATCGGCCGGGCAGCGCAAGCGCCTCACCGTTCGGGGCGGTGTATTCGCGGTCGGGGTTGGCCTGGCGAGTAAACGTCTTGCCGTTCTTGGTGACGGTCTCTGCGAGGGTGCCATCCATCAGCCCGCGCCAGTTGCGGTAGCCGAGCGCCTTATCGTCGGCGTCGACCGCGGCGACTGAGTCTTCGAGATCCATGATGGTGGTGAGCGCCGACTCGATCAGTAAGTCTTGCACCCCCGCGTCGTCAGTCGAGCCGATGGGTGCAACGCCGTCGATGACGATCTCGACGTGCAGGCCGTTATGCACCAGCAGCACGGCGTTCGGCGCTTCGGCTGGGCCGCGGTAGCCTGCGAAACCGGCCGGGTCAGCGAGTCGTGCATGCGCGCCGCCGTGCAGCGACACGACGAGCTCGCCGCCCTCGACGGCATAGAGCGTGGCCTCGGCGTGCGAGCCCTCGCTGAGCGGCGCGACCAGGTCGAGCAGCTCGCGCCCGCGCTCAATGGCCTTCGCGCCGCGCGCCGCGTTGTAGCCCGCGCCCGGCGCGAGATCGCCCGATCGGTCGATCGCGTCGGTGCCGTAGAGCGCGTCATAGAGCGAGCCCCAGCGCGCGTTGACGGCGTTCAGCGCGAAGCGCGCGTTGAGCAGCGGCACCACGAGCTGGGGGCCGGCGAGGGTTGCGATCTCGGGGTCGACGCGTGTGGTGCCCGCAGTGAAGCTTGCGGGCTCTGGGCGCAGGTAGCCGATTTGCTCAAGAAAAGCTCGGTACTGGGCCGGGTCTGGCCTGCCCGGGTTGGCTCGGTGCCAGTCATCAATCTCTTGCTGCAGGCGGTCGCGCTCGGCGAGCAGGGCTGCGTTCTTCGGCGCGAGATCGTGCACAATCGCCGAGACGCCGGCCCAGAACTCATCGAGGTCCAGGCCGCGGGCTGCCGCGGTCTGCTCAGCGAACTCGATGATGGGCAGTGCGACCTGCAGCTGGGCGCGGGCTTCATATTGCGACTGGCCTGCACCCACTGGGCTGCTGCTCTCGGCGGCGGGGTTCGACATTGAGGGGCTCCGATCTTCACGGTGATCCCGGTGGCGCGTCGCGGTGCGAACAGTGACATCACCAGGAATCTTGTTTGGTGTCGAGTGTAGTGACGCGTATCATGATTCGAAATATTCATTCCGCATTATGAAATACGAGGATCATGGCGACGACCCCAGTGCAGTCAGTTGATCGGGCGCTTGATCTGCTCGAGGCCCTCGGCGAAGCCGAGCGATCCCTCTCGCTTGCCGAAGTAGCCGGGCGCACCGGGCTGACCCCGCCCACCGCGCATCGACTGCTGCGCACGATGCAGGCGCGCGGTTACGTCGGGCAGAATGCGGCTCGAGAGTACAACCCCGGCCCCGCGCTCATTGCGCTTGGGCGCAAGGCGACGCCGCCGCTCGCCGCACTCGCCCAGCCACTGCTTGTTGAGCTTGAAGAGATCTCGCAAGAGACGGCCAACCTCGCCGTGCTCGACCAAGACCTGATTGCCTACATTGCGCAGGTGCCATCGCGGCACCGCATGCGCATGTTCACCGAGGTTGGCAGGCAGGTACTGCCGCATGCCTCTGGTGTGGGCAAGGCGATTCTGTCGACGCTGCCCGAGGCGCGAGTGCGTGCGATCATTCAGCGCACCGGGTTGCCCGGCTACACGCCGTCGACCATTACCGACGAGGCTGCATTCTTTGCCGAGCTACGCGAGAGCCGCCGACGCGGCTTCGCGATCGACGACGGTGAGCAAGAGGTGGGGGTGCGCTGCATCGCGGTCGCACTAACCGGGGTTGCCGCAGCGGTGTCGATTTCGGGGCCGGCAGCGCGCGTCACCGAAGCAGAGAGCGCCCGGTACGTCGAGGCGCTGCAAGCGGTGGCGGCACGACTGACGTAAGCCGTTGAGGGGGCGTCAGCAGCCCAGGCGAAGACCCGCATCGCAGCCGCTCGGGGTAGCCTTGACGCGTGAGCACCCACGCCCAGCTTCGCCCCATTCCAGTTGACGATCGCGCCTGGCTACTGCCAGCACTCGCCGACGCGCTCAAGGGGGGTTCGCCGATTCTGCCGGTGGCCCCGGGGCTCGGCGGCGACGAGGTGCAGAGGCTGCAGGCGGCCGAACTGCCAGCGGGTACTGCGGTGGTGGTGCGTACCTCGGGCTCAAGCGGTGTGCCGAAGGCAGTCGCGCTCTCTGCTGAAGCACTGATCGCGAGCGCCGAAGCTGCGCACGAGGCGCTGGGTGGCCCCGGCCAGTGGCTCGTGACACTGCCGGCACATCTGATTTCAGGCCTGCAGATGCTCGTGCGCAGCCAGATGTCTGGCATTGACCCGGTTTTTTTCGATGGTTCATTCGACCCCGCTGCCCTGCTCGAGGCCGCTGAACGCATGGAGCATGAGCGCCGCTACGTCTCGCTCGTGCCGGTGCAGCTCGCAAGGCTGCTCGACCTCGCGCAGGCAGACCCCGCCGCGGCCGAAGCGCTACGAGGCTTCGCCGGTGTGCTCGTCGGCGGTCAGGCGACCTCGCTCTCACTCAGACAGCGGGCGCACGAACTCGACGTAAACCTGCGTCGCAGCTACGGCATGACAGAGACTTCGGGCGGTTGCGTGTACGACGGCGTCGAGATCGGTGACACACGCATGCGCATTCGCGGTGGCGAGGTGCAGCTCAGCGGCTCGTGCCTCGCGACAAGCTACGTGGGGGGCGACGAAGATGCGGCGGGCGCGTTGCAGCTCACGCACGACCGCTTCATCGATGACGCCGGCACACGCTGGTACCGTACGGGCGACGCGGGCGAGCTGCTCGGCGGCATGCTCACAGTTTCGGGCCGTCTCGACCGTGTGATCATCTCGGGTGGCGTCAACGTGTCGCTCGATGAGGTCGAGCGGGTGGTCAGAGAGCTTCCCGGCTGGTCGAGCGCGGTGGCACTCGGTGCGCCGCACCCCGAGTGGGGTGAGCGCGCGTCGCTCGTCGTTGAGACTGAGGCGGGGGCGATCCCGCTTGATGAAGTAAAAACAGCAGTAAAACAGCAGCTCGGAGCAGCGGCAGTACCCGAGTGGGCGACAGAGACCACGCAGCTTCCGAGGTTGGCTGGCGGCAAGCCCGATATGCAGCAGATAGAGCTCTGGATCGCCGAGCTGCGGCAGAGTTTTCGCCAGACGCGCTGAGGTCTGTGCGCGACCCCATCACCGCCACACTCAGTAGGATCGATGCATGAGTGCTTCGAAGAACCCAGCGCGTTCGGGCAACCCGGCTAAGCGTGCCGCGGCCGAGCGACACCAGCACGATGACGGCCGCACCCGCATCACTTGGGTTGACTGGGTTGGCGGGGCTCGCCTGCGCACACTGCCGCTTGCAATAGCACCTGTCGCAGCGGGTGCCGGCGTGGCTCAGCTGCAGCAGTCGTTCTCACTCACGCTCAGCCTGTTGGCCCTTGCGGTTGCGGTGTTGCTGCAGATCGGCGTGAACTACGCGAACGACTATAGCGACGGCGTTCGAGGCACCGACGCCCACCGGGTTGGCCCCGCTCGCCTGACTGGCTCGGGCCTCGTGAACCCGAAGGTCGTGCTTACGATTGCTCTGACTTTCTTTGGGCTGGCAGCGGCAGCTGGGCTCGTCGCAGTCGTGTTGAGCGGTCGTTGGTGGTTCTTGGCCGTTGGCATCGTTGCGATACTCGCAGCCTGGTTCTACACGGGCGGTAAACGACCCTATGGCTATGCAGGTCTTGGCGAGATTGCGGTGTTCGTGTTCTTCGGCCTAGCGGCAACGGTGGGCACTGTCTGGCTGCAGAGTGAAGTTATTCCTCAAGAGGCATGGGTTGCGGGTGCAGGCGTGGGCCTGCTCGCCGTAGCCGTGCTGATAGCGAATAACACCCGCGATATTTCTACTGACAGACTGGTCGGAAAACGCTCACTTTCGGTTCGAATCGGCGACCGTGCTTCACGTATTCTCTTCGTGGCATGCGTGCTCATTCCGTTCGCTGCGCCGGCGATATATCTTGCGCCTTACCCGCTGATGGTGTTCGCGCTGCTTGCGTTGATCGGGGCCATACCGGCAGCGGTGATTATGCTGTGGGCACGCAGCTCGCGAGAAATGGTGCTCGCACTCGCGATCACCAGTCTGACGGCCCTCGCATACGGGGTGCTCATGGGTGTTGCATTCGCGTTCTAAACTCGTGGTAGACGCCCTCGCACGAAACGCTCGAGCGCATTGAGTCGCGGCACCCGCCGCTCTGACGACACTGAACACACTCGATCAAGGACGATTCATGATCAACGGCAACGTTTCTCACTGGTGGCAGCAGATTGGTGCCCCCGAATTGCGGCCTGCACTGCAGGGTGACCTGCAGGTAGACGTCGCTATTGTGGGTGCAGGCTAC
>JAPXTT010000087.1:0-5535 GCA_033812395.1 Leucobacter sp.
CAACGACCAGGCCAAAACGGGCGCGCTGCTGCCAGAGCGCTGCCATGATGAGCACGGCACCGATGAGCGCAGCAGGCCACCAATCAATAGCCGGAGTCGCCGCGTCAAGGCCAAGGCCACCAAGCACGGCGGCTGGCAAGGCGAGCCACCAACGCATTGTTCTCATGCCGCACTCGAGGTTTCGACGATGCCGCGCCGCACGCCGCGCTTTGCTTCGCGGGCGAGTGCGCCAAGCCTCGCGAGTCGTTCCTGATCAACCTCGGCGTGCTCGCACGCTTGAGCGATCTGGTCGAGCAGGTCAATTGTCTGTTTTGCCCAGCGCACGAAGTCGCCGGCACCAATCGCTGCCTCTTCAAGAGTGCGGCTCAGTGACCAACCATGCGCCCAACCCTGCATCGCCGATGCGAGGCCAGTGTGTGGCATCTCGACACCACCGAGTCGATGGCGCTCACCGACCTCATCGAGCGACTCCCAGAGGTCGAGGGTGCGCTCAAAGGCCTGCCTAAACGATCCAGCAGGCCACCGCCCGTCGGGCTCGCCATCGCGACGTGGCTCATAGCTGAGTGCACAGCACAGCGCAGCAAGACCCGCAGCGTCGATGCCACGCCAGGCATCGTGTCGCAGACACTCAGCAATGAGTAGGTCGCGTTCGCCGTAGACACGAGCGAGCAGGCGCCCCCACGGAGTCACTTCGTCGCGGTGCAGGTACTCGAGTTCTGCAAGGGCGCTCACGACACGGTCGAAGGTGCGCGCAATGCTTCCGCTGCGTGCTTCAACCCTTCGCCTACCGACCTCAACCTGTTTGCGCAGCTTTCGCGCGCGGTCTTCCCAGCGCTTCTTATCGGCGCCCTTTGATCGTCTAGCCGCGCGGTCGTATGCTTCAAGCGACGCCTGCTTGGCACGCAGCTCGTGAGCCTGATCTACCACATCGCGGTCGGCTTGAAACTGGGCAAAGCTGAGTTCGAGTGTGTCACGCGCCCTGGCGTGCGACATTCGCTGCAGCAGGTTGACCGCCATGTTCGGCGTTGGTTTGAAAGTTGATCTCACAGGATAAGATCGCGCAGCAGCGAGGTGCGCCACCGCTTCGAGATCGATACCGTTACCCCAGACCACAATGGCATGACCCTCGTGGTCGATGCCGCGACGCCCCGCACGGCCGGTGAGCTGGGTGTACTCCCCCGAAGTCAGCTGTACGCGCTGCTCGCCGTTGTACTTGTCGAGGCGTTCAATCGTGACTGAGCGGGCGGGCATATTGATGCCGAGTGCGAGCGTTTCGGTCGCAAACACAAGCTTTACGAGTCGACGTTGAAACAGCTGCTCGACGACCGCTTTAAATTGCGGTAGCAGGCCAGCATGGTGCGCGGCGACGCCTCGTTCGAGACCGGCAATCCAGGTGCTCACCCCGAGCACACGAAGATCGTCTTCGTCGAGGCCAGCAATCGCCTCATGTATGACACGCCGAATCTCGTCGCGTTCCTCTCGCGTGGTCAGCCGTATGCCCTCGTAGAGGCACTGCTGTACGGCCTGGTCACAACCGTTGCGACTGAAGATAAAGACGATGCCTGGCAACAACCCGGTTTCGTCGAGTGCCTGAGCGATTTCTGAGCGTTTGATGCGCGTTGTGCGACGTACTGGGGCTCGGCCGCGGCTTCGGTCGCGATGCGAGCGATAGCGTTCGTAGCCGCGATCCCGCGCTGAGCGGCCAGCGCGACTACCCTTGCCGCCGTCAGAATCAAGATCTCGCGAGCTGCGGGCGAGGGAGTGCAGCTCAGGGTTCAATTTGCCCCGTTCTACGAGTTCGCCTTCAGCATTGACGTAGAGAGGCAGTAGCTCTTTCGCAGTCAGCACATGTTGGTAGAGCGGTACCGGCCGGTGCTCGCTCAGCACCACATCAGTGTCACCCCGCACCGCATGCATCCAGTCACCAAACTCTTCTGCGTTTGAAACCGTTGCCGAGAGCGAGACAAGCTGCACCGGAGCAGGTAGGTGCAGAATGATTTCCTCCCACACTGCGCCACGCCAGCGGTCGCCAAGATAATGCACCTCGTCAAGCACTACGAAGGCAAGATTTTCGAGCGGTTGTCTCGAGCCTGCACCCGTACTTGCTCTGCTTTCTGTGCCGTCGGCGTAGATCATGTTGCGCAACACCTCGGTCGTCATCACCACGATTGGTGCGTCGCCACGAAGATTCACATCGCCAGTGAGCAGCCCAACTTCTTCGTCACCGTACTCAGCGCAGAGCTCATGAAATTTTTGGTTTGAAAGGGCCTTAATAGGTGCGGTGTAAAAGATTCGTGCGTCGTTTTCCCTACGAGCAAGATATACCGCAAACTCGGCGACTGTCGTCTTGCCCGAACCAGTGGGCGCCGCGACAAGCACGCTGCGACCATCTTCGAGTCGCTCGCAAGCGTTGCGTTGAAATCTGTCGAGGGTAAACCCAAGCTTCGCTGAAAATGCATCGAGCCCCGGGTAGTTACTCACGCAGAATCCTCCACTTGAGTAGTCTCGTCAAGATCGTATTCGGCCAACTCGGCTGATCGTTTTTTGTCAACTATTCGATCATGCAAAATAGCGACACCCGCAGCGATAAAGTACAACACCGTAATTGGAGCCGCGAGTGCAAACATGCTCATGAGCTCAGTGGCAGGCGTAGTGATTGCGGCGAAAGTAATTATCGCGATGATTGCGATGCGCCACTGCTTCAAAATCGTCATGCCGCGCAAGACCCCAATGAAATTGAGCAACACCAGAAGCACCGGCAGCACAAAGCCCACACCGACAGCGAGCATCAGTTTTGTGGTGAAGTCGAGATAGGTGCGAGCATTCATGAAAAATGCGTCTTCGGTGGGCTGAAAACTTGCCATCAAGCGCACAATGTTTGGTAGCACGCTCCAACCCACATACACCCCGGCAAAGAACAGCGGAACTGCGGCACCAAGAAAACCAACCGCGTACCATTTTTCTCGTCGGGTCAGGCCCGGAACAATAAACGCCCAGATTTGGTATAGCCAGACAGGGCTTGACACGAGCAACGCAAAGAAAAATGCGATCTGCACCTTGGTATCGAAACCACTCGATACATCTGTGTACTGAATGGCGACCTCGCGACCGGTCGCGGCAAGATCATCGAGGGGTTTGCGTAGCATGTTCCACACCCACGGGGTGAGGTACCAGCCGGCCGCCATGCCAGCTGCAACCGCGAGCACCGCAATGAACAACCGGTTTCGCAATTCAATGAGGTGCGAACCGAGGCTCATTCGGCCATCTGGATTCTTGCGCCCTCGCCTCTTCTCTGCCACTCATTTAGTCTAGCGGCGCGACGGGGCAAACCCTGTGATTCACTCAAACATCGTAACCAGCAAGCGCTCTCATTGCCCAGTCGTGCACAGCTTCTCTGGCCTCGCTAGGCCCCTCGACAATCACCTCACCCGGGGCAGCCTGAACAAGACGGACCGCTGTCTGTGCATGCAACAGGTCTACTTCTGCACTGAGCCAACTATCGGTGGTCTCAGCGAGCACACGCGGAGCGAAATCTCTGAGGTGTTGCAGTGCGAGGCGGGTAAGGCGAAGTCGCACGGTGAGCTCGGCTCCCTCAACGTTGAATGCCTGACCATTGTGTGAGCTGGTCGTGAGGGTTGTTGGCTCATCGAGTGCACGAGGGTCTCTCATACGGTCAACTAAGAAGGTGCGCTCAGCTTCGCGGTCGAGACAGAAAGCCCTGAGGTACCAGGCTGCACCAACCTGCCTCAGCAGAATCGGTTCGACAGTTCGTTGAATGGTTTTTCCGGCTGCAGCACGATACACAAAAGTCAGTCGAGTATGCCCGCTGATTGCTGTAGTAATTTCGCCCAGACGCTGCTGTACTTCGTCTTCGGTTACAGACACAGACCCTTGACCATCGTCGGCTGGTAACACAGAACCAAGCTTCTGAGCTGCACTCACTGACACCTGCTGCATGCTGCTCGGGAGCATCGGGGTCAGCGCGTGTAGGCCAGCGATCATGGCAGAGGTCTCGGCAGAAGAAAATCTTGGCGTGTCGTCAACCGCAACGGTCTGTGTGAGGCTCACGATGTCGTGCTGTTCGAGAGCGTCCCAGTCAATATCGAAGAGGTCTTCATGCTGATAAGTCTGGGTTTCACCAGGAACCCCAGCCACTCCTAGAAAGCGAACGAGTTTTCGTACCGTTGCGGCATCAACGTCGAACATCGCTGCAAGGTCGGTGACCGTAGTAGGGCCATGTTCTCTGAGCACTGGCACCATCGACAGGAGCAGCATGACGCGATCAGGAGTGGTGAGTTGCTGAGACATCGAGCCCGCCCCCCTCATTTGTGTGCTGGGCACGAATCTGAGCGAGGCGTGCGATCACCTGGTCTCGCAGCGCTACAGGGTGCTCAACAATCGCTTCATCTCCGTAGCCCGCAAGTTCTGCTGCGAATGCATACAGGTCAAGCATCCCGAGTTCAATTCGCGTTGAGTCACCCTCGCTTGCGTCAAGATCGTCACCTTCCAATCGTATATACGCTGGATCGGTGCTCCCCCGTGGGGCAAGACGCGACTCGGCAGCTGACCCTCTTTGCGCCAACACGCGAGCACGCTGCGATGCACGCAAATTCAATAGCTCCGCGAGGGCGGCATCGATGTGCTTGCGTAGATCTGGATCAAATGCCCGGTTATCGACACGTACCTCAGAGGCGATTCTTGAAAGCAAAAATATCCGGTCGTCCTCTCGGTCGAGGTCGTAGGCGATGAGGTGCCAGCGACCTTCGGCGCGATGGAGCCGCAGAGGAGCCACTCGGCGAGGTAATGCGGAGCTTCGATTTGGCAATTGGTAGTCGAAGTGAACCACCCTGCCCTCGTTGATCGCGAACTGCAAAGCTGGCGCCGCGGGTTCGAGAATGCTGAGCTTCGGGGCAATACCGAGGTGCCGCACGTCGAGATTGACGCCAAGCGACGTCAGCTTCATCGATGCCCATCGTGACGCTGAACCGAGGCTGCCTTCGCTCCAAGCAAGTGAAGCAAGCTTGAGCAGCATGAGTTCGTCAGCTGTGAACCGTACCTGCTCAGGCAGTTGCAACCTATGCTTAGAGATTCGATAGCGAATGAGTTGGTTGTTGCCAGATTCGAGTGGTGAGTCAATCGTTTCGAGAGGTATGCCGAGCTGACGCATTTGCGTCTTGTCACGTTCAAACTGACGCTCAAGACTGGCGTCGGGTGCTGCATGGTCGTAACGCTCTGAGTACCCATAGACGCTTGAGAGCAACTCGGATTTCGTCAGTCCCTGGGGGCTCGCGACAAGCGCGAGTACCAGGCTGAACACGCGCTCCTCGCTCGACACGCGCTTCGATGCAGCCGAACCAGTCACGAAGTCTGCTTAGAGCACCGCGAGAATATCGATTACGCTGACTCGCGGCTCGCCTTCACCAGGCTCGATTACCACTACCTGCGAGCCGACTGGGTAGCCGGTAAGTGCGGTTCGGAAGGTGGCGCCTGATTGTGCGCTTGTTTCTTCGTTTCCGAACCCCTCTGGCAGGCTCT
>JAPXTT010000088.1:0-5446 GCA_033812395.1 Leucobacter sp.
GATTTTCGATATACCCAAAGGTCTGCCCTTCACGCAGGCTTCGCCCGTACTTGCGAAGATCTATTGCGAAAAATCGCGCACCGCGCTGCGTAAAGAAGCGAGCAAGCTCTTTCTGAAAAAAGTAGTCGCTCCATCCATGCACATAGAGAATGTCGCAGTTCTCAAGGTCACGAGATTTCCCAAGGGTGCGGCTCCAAAACCCAAGTGGCGTCGGTAACGCACGCACCAGCGTCGCAACGAGCGGCCCCTCACTATCTTCGCCGAGATCGATGTCGCAGCACTCAAACTCGTCGCCAAGCACATCACTTCGCCACTGTGTCATGTCGTCAGTCTAGAATGCAGACGGCTGAACACGGCGGTTGGCGCTTCACTGACACTCACTTTGGGTCACCCTCGGCGCATACTTGTCGTAGTCACCAGCACATTGCTGAGCACCACGAGCCCTATCCCGAGCCACTCCTGCAGCGAAAGTACCTGGTGCAACATCACCAGGCCGACGATCGCTGCCCACACCGGGTGCATGCTCTGCAGTGTGCTGAAGATGCCAGCGGGCACACTTCGCAATGCGATGAGGTCGATTGAAAACGGTACCACCGATGACAACAGTGCGCAGATCACCGCAAAACCAACTGCCCAAAGTGCAGGCGGATGCGCCGAAAACCAAAATATCGCAATAGGTACCCACATGACCCCCGAGATCAGACTCGCAGCACCCGCACCTTGCAGGCCTGGCATACGCTGACCGATCTTGCGGTTGAGCAACACATAGCACCCCCAGGCGATGCCCGAAAGCACACCAATCGCAACGCCGAGCACGTCGGTGCTGGGGCCCGGGTTCACAAGCACAATGACGCCGACTGCAGCAAGCGCCCCGCACAGCAGGTCGATCAAGCGTCGAGATGCGAGGATCGCAATTGCGAGTGGCCCTAAGAACTCAAGAGTGATCGCAAGCCCGAGACCTAGTCGATCAATCGCAATGTACACACTCGTGTTCATTACACCGAAGACAATGCCTAGGCAGATCACTGGCCACCACTGCCCCCAGGTCATACTGCGAAATTGTGGCCGACCTAGCGGCACGAGCACTGCTGCCGTGATGAGCTGTCGAATCGATACGACGCCAACAGGGCCGATCGAAGGGAACGCAAGCGCACCGGTGGCGGCACCAACTTGGTTGCTCAGCGACGCGGTCAATGCAAGCAGAATTCCCTTACCGAGTCCCTTACCCTCGGTCACAACTGCTCTGCTGTTCACAGCTGAGGCGTTCGCCCCAGACGTATTCATCGTATGTGTCGCGGCAGCGGAGGCGTCTTCTGAAGATGCAAGATGTCTGGTCACGGCTCAACCCTAGTTGCGTGTGTTTCATACGTATTGTGCAAGTTTCTACCCATCTATACGCTGAGCGTATGGAATGGTCGCTACGAGAGCTGCGATGCTTTACCGTCGCTGCAGAGCTTGGCACACTGACCGGTGCAGCCGAGCATCTGCACGTTTCGCAGGCTGCAGTGTCTCGCGCAATTGCAAGCTTCGAACTCGCTCTGGGTCAGCGCGTGCTGCACAGAGGCAGAAACGGCTGCGAGCTCACCTCGTTCGGCGAAGCGCTGCTGCCACAGGCGAGGCGAGTGCTTGCAAGCGCCGAGCAATTGAATACACTGGCTCGTGCACAGCAAGGGCAGCTCACACTCGGTTATGCGTGGGCTGCGCTCGGCAAGCACACGACTGCGTTGCAGCGCGGTTGGGCAAAGACGTACCCCGAGACTGAGCTCAAACTGATTCGCCACACCAGCCCAACCTCGGGCCTCGCTGAAGGTCGCTGCGACGCCGCAATCATGCGCGTGACGCCCGATCCCACAAAGTTTGCGAGTGCAGTTGTGGGGCTCGAACGTAGACTCGCTGCATTCTCGAGCGATGACCCGCAGTGGGCCCGGCGACGCAGCTTGCGCATGAGAGACTTTGCATCTCGAACGGTGCTCGCCGACTCCCGCACGGGCACCACGAGTAGTGCCCTCTGGAGTGGCGTGCACGCACCCGAGCGATTCATTGAGTCAGCCGATCTTGATGACTGGCTTAACGGCATTGCAACTGGCATTGGTGTCGGTACCACTGCAGAGGCAACTGCAGCGCAGCACGCAAGACCAGGGGTCACATTTCTTCCCATCACCGATGCGCCTCGTATTCCGGTACATATTGCATGGTGGAACAGCGACCCGCCCGCCAAGATCTCTGAACTCATCGAGGCGGTCACTCGGCTCTATCACGTGCAATAGGTTAGCGGCCTCGCTCACCAATCTTCGCCGTAAGCTGACTCGGCGCGACCATCGCAATACGCGCGAGCACCTTGTATTTGAACGAAGGAATTGACACTGCCTTGCCCCGCTCTACGTCGCGAAGTGACTCTGCTATCACGACCGGTGCATTCAGCCACATCCAACTGGGCACCCCTTCTTGGCCTGGTGGCAAACCGAGCCGCTCATGAAAGTTCGTGTGCGTGTACCCAGGGCAAACTGCAGTGACCGTGACACCACGTTTCTTGTAGCGTGCGTTTGCCCATCGCGAGAAGGTCACAAGCCACAGCTTCACCGCTGAATAGGTGCTGCGAGGAATAAACGCGGCGACCGACGCAATATTAATAATTTGGCCGCTTTCTCGGGCAAGCATGCCCTGCAGCGCGGCGTGAGTCAAGCGCATGGGCACCTCATTGTGCAATCTCAGGTGCCCAACTTCAGCGTCAATGTTATTGCGCTCGAACTCGAGTGGCAGGCCGATACCTGCGTTGTTGATGAGTCTGTCGACGGGGCGTGACGAGTCTGAAAGACGCTCGACCACACGCGCGAGTCCAGACTCATCGAGCAGGTCGGCAACGAGCACCTCTACGCTTGACTCCTTCGTGGGCTGCAGCAGCCGCAGTTTGGTGGCGAGCGCTTCAAGCGCTCGCTGATCCCGCGCGACCAAGACCAGCGAGTCGCCGCGAGCTGCAAGCTGGCGGGCATATTCGGCACCGAGCCCAGAACTCGCACCCGTAATGAGTGACGTCTTTGTCATGCTGTTGGTCGCTGCTCGCTGCTACGCGAGCCGCTCAACCTCAACAAATACGACCGCACTGGTAGAGGTGAGATTCTTAATCTGATGTTCGGCTCCGGCCGCGCGAGTATAACTCTGCCCCGTCACGAGCTCAGCGTCAAACTCGCTACCGTCAGCGTTCACCACGTGCATGGTGTCGGTCACCATTGGAATCACGACGTAGTCGTAGTCGTGGCGGTGCATCGGAATATGACCGCCGGGCTCAATTGTCCACTTCGTGACCCGAAAAACGTCGTTCTCAAGCTGCAGCTCTGCATGCGATCCGGTACCCATATCTGCAGTCTAGCGCCAGATGGCTACAGGTTTGGCCTCAATAGAAGGGTCATCTGGGGGTGAACCGAAAGAACCCCGCAACATGCGGGGTTCTTATTGTGGATCCTAGGAGAATCGAACTCCTGACATCCTGCTTGCAAAGCAGGCACTCTACCAACTGAGTTAAGGACCCGAGAAACTGCTTTCGCTGCTTCTCGTGAGACGTTCTGATCTTCATCAGTCGGCCTCGACTGTACAACTATAGCGAGCTTCACCGTTTCATGCAAAACGTGCGTGTCAAAGGGATTATCACTGGTCACTCAGCAGAATTGCAAACCACAGACTGCACACTTTCATCACGCATCAGCACAGCTGCTGCCTGATACTTTGATGATCTTCAGTCACATGCGTCTTTTCTACTTGAATATCCGACCTGAAGCTGCCCGCTCTACCAACGACGCCGGCGGCTCGAAGCGCTCACCATACTTGCCAGCTAGCTCCCATGCGCGATCGACGAAGCCCTGCAACCCACCCTCGTACTGATTGATGTACTGCAATACCCCGCCCGTCCATGCCGGAAACCCGATGCCATAGATCGAACCAATGTTTGCGTCGGCAACCGAGGTCAGCACCCCCTCATCGAGGCACCTCACCGCATCAAGAGCCTCTGCAAAGAGCATGCGCTCTTTGAGGTCAACGAGAGGCAGTTCGAGCGATCCCGCACCATACATTTCTCGCAACCCTGGCCAGATACCAACCCGCGCACCCGCTTCGTCGTAATCATAGAAACCTTGCCTCGCCCGCCTGCCGACTCGCCCTAAGGCAACCAAGTCGTCAATCACCCTCTCTGAAGGGTGAGGTACCCAAACGTCACCCGAAGCTTCGACAGCCGATCTCGTCTCAAGTCGTATCTGTTGCGTCAACGATAGCGTCAGCTCGTCGGTGAGCTGCAGTGCGCCTGCAGGGTATCCGGCTTGCAGCGCTGCCTGTTCAACGCTCGCCGGTTCGACCCCCTCAGCCACTGCAGCGATCGCCTCTGCAACGAATCTCATGATTACCCTCGAGGTGAAGAACCCCCGCGAGTCGTTCACCACAATCGGGGTTTTGCCGATGGCAAGTACGAAATCAAAGACCCTCGCGAGCACTGCGTCGCTCGTTTGCTCTGCGCGCACAATCTCGACGAGCGGCATCTTGTCAACCGGTGAAAAGAAATGCACACCGATAAAGTCTTTGGGGCGCCTCACCCCACCCGCGAGTACCGTAATAGGCAGCGTCGATGTGTTCGAGCCAAGCACTGCGTCTGGTGTGACAATATCTTCAATCTCTCGAAACACGCCCTGTTTCACCGGTACCGATTCGAACACCGCCTCGATTACAAAATCAACCCCCTCAAACTCGTCAGCAGAATCAGTGGTTTGAATCCGGGTGAGCAACGCCTCACTCTTATCTGCTGTTGTGCGCCCTCTGCTCAGCGCCTTCGCCTCAAGCGCTCGCCCGTAGTCTTTGCCCTTCTCGGCAGCCTCTAGCGACACGTCTTTCAGCACCACGTGAATGCCTGCTTTCGCGGTGACATATGCAATAGCCGCGCCCATCATGCCCGCGCCAATCACGCCAACCTTCGCAGAGCGTGAAACCGGGTACCCCTGAGGCCTGCTCGCACCTTTATTGATTGCCCCAAGGTCAAAAAACATCGCCTTGATCATATTTTTCGCAATCTGTCCGTGCGTCAGGTGCACGAAGTACCGTGTTTCTATTTGTGATGCGGTGTCAAAATCGACATAGGCACCTTCGACAGCCGCCGCCAGTGCCGCACGCGGGGCTGGCATCGGTGCTCCTTTCAGCTGTTTGCGCAACATCGCGGGCAATGCGGGCAGCTTCGCGGCGATTGCTGGTGAGGTTGGGGCACCTCCAGGCAGCTGAAAGCCCTTTTGGTCCCATGGCTTCTGCACCTCTGGGTGCTGCCGAATCCACTCCCGCGCAGCACCTGCTAGATCGTCAACCCCCGACACGACTTCGTCAACCAGCCCAACCTCCAGGGCACCCTGAACGGTGAACTTCGTTGCAGGTAGTATGACCTCGCTTAACGCTTTCTGCAGCCCGAGCATGCGTACCA
>JAPXTT010000089.1:0-5410 GCA_033812395.1 Leucobacter sp.
CCGATCATCTTCGCACCCGCTTCGAGCGCCGCGCGAGCAACGTGCGGCGCACCGTGCCCGTAGGCATTTGCCTTCATCACCGCAATTACGTTGACCCCAGTCAGCTCTCGTAAATGTCGCACATTTCTACGAATCGCAGGCAAAGAGATCTCAGCCACTCGCATCGAATGAGTGCTCATTGTTCGTCTCCGATCGAAGCCGCTGCGCCTGAAGACGACTCCGGCGCTGCCTCTACCACCACAAATGCAGTGGCCACACCGGCGTCATGAGTCATTGAGACATGGATTCGGCCGCCTCCGAGCCGCTGCAGTTCGCGCACAAGCGGCCCAGTGCGCACAAACGCTGGCGCGCGATCCTCGTTTCGAAGAATCTCCATGTCATGCCAGGCGAGGCCGTGCGAATCGCCGAGCGCTTTAATCAGTGCCTCTTTGGCGGCAAACCGTGCGGCGAGCGACCACACGGGCAATTCTCGCTCACCCTCGGTAAACAGCCGAGAACGAAGCTTCGGGGTGCGGCCGATCGAGCGCTCGAAGCGCCCAAGATCGACCGTGTCTACCCCGATGCCAAGAATCAAAGTGCTACTCGACAGTCACTGACTTTGCAAGGTTGCGCGGCTGGTCAACGTCGAGACCCTTCGCAGTCGAAAGCTCGAGCGCAAACCACTGCAGCGGCACGACCTGCACGATCGGCTCAAATATCGCGTCAACGAGCGGCAGGCGGATCACGTCGTCAGCGTAGGGCAGCACCGAGGTGTCGCCCTTCTCGACGATCGCAATGACGCGAGCCCCGCGAGCACGAATCTCTTGAATGTTCGAGACAACCTTTGAATGCATCACGGGCGACTGACGTGGGCTCGGCACAAGCACGAACACGGGCTGGCCGTGATCGATCAACGCGATGGGGCCGTGCTTGAGCTCACCGGCAGCGAACCCTTCAGCGTGAATGTAGGCGATCTCTTTAAGCTTGAGCGCACCCTCGAGTGCCGTCGGAAACCCAACGTGACGCCCCAAGAACAGCACAGAGCGGGTGTCGGCCATCCAATGCGCAAGCTGCGCGATCTGGTCGTGTGTATCGACCGCCTCTTTGACCGCTGCCGGCAGAGTTTCTAGTGCGAGGATCGCGGCAGACTCGTCTGCGGCAGAAAGCGTGCCGCGCACGCGACCGAGGTGCAGGCCGATCAGGTAGAGGGCAGTGATCTGCGCGGTGAACGCCTTCGTCGATGCGACTGCGACCTCGGGGCCGGCGTGCGTGTAGACCGCGGCGTCGCTCTCGCGGGGAATCGTAGCGCTCTGCGTGTTGCAGACCGACACGGTAGTGACACCGCGCTCGTTCGCGTACTTCACGGCCATCATCGTGTCCATAGTTTCACCCGACTGGCTCACCGAGATGACCATGGTGCGGTCGCTCAGCACGGGGTCACGGTAGCGAAACTCGTGGCTCAGCTGTACCTCGACCGGAATGCGGGCCCACTGCTCGATCGCGTAGGCACCGATCTGACCGGCGTACGAGGCGGTGCCGCAGGCGATGATGATGATGCGGTCGATATCTCGAAGCTTCTCGTCGCCCAGCGCGCTGAGCTCGGCGATCTCGATGTGTTCGTCAACGATTCGACCCCGTACGGTGTTCGCTACCGCATCGGGCTGCTCGTTGATCTCTTTGGCCATGAACGACGACCAGCCGCCCTTTTCGGCTGCCTCGGTGTCCCACGCGACCTCGTACTCTTCAAACTCAACCGAATTGCCGTCGAAGTCGGTGATGCGAACGCCTGCCGGGGTAATGATTGCGATGTTGTCTTCGTCGATGGCAACCGCGCGGCGGGTGTAGCCGACGAATGCGGCAACGTCGCTGCCCAAGAAGTTTTCGCCCTCGCCAAGGCCGACCACGAGCGGCGAGCTGTGGCGCGCGGCAACAACGGTGTCTGGGTTATCGCGGTGCATCGCGAGCAGCGTGAACGTGCCGTGCAGTCGCTTCACGACGCCCCGGAACGCCTGCTCGAGGTCACCGACGCGCGAAACCTCGAGGCCGAGCAGTGCTGCAACGACCTCGGTATCAGTTTCGCTCTGAAGTTCGATGCCCGCAGCGTCGAGTTCGGTACGCAGCTCGGCAAAGTTCTCAACAATGCCGTTGTGAATGAGGGCGAGTTTGCCGTTGTCACCCAGGTGCGGGTGTGCATTCAGATCGGTCGGGCCGCCGTGGGTAGCCCAGCGCGTGTGGCCGATACCCGTGCCGCCAGCTTTGACGGGGTCGACCTCAAGCAATTCGACGAGGCGAGCGAGTTTGCCCGAGCGCTTACGCACTGCTATCTCATCATTTTCAAGCACCGCGATGCCCGCCGAGTCATAACCACGGTATTCGAGACGCTTCAAGCCGGCGAGCAGCACCTCAGTGGTGTCTCCTGGGCCGACGTATCCTACGATTCCACACATGAGTGCTAGTTTACTGGTCTCACGAGGCTGAATTGCTGAGCAGCCCCGGCATGTATGGCACCATGAATACTGATGACTGAGTACAGCACAGAGACGCAGGCTCTCACAAAACCCGACCTGACCTCGCCATTCATTGAGATCGCTCGAGACGAATGGGCGCGCCTCGCCGGCGAGACCCCGGTGCCGCTTACCGAGGCAGAACTCGATGCCTACCGCGGCCTCGGTGAACCGCTCGACCTCGCAGAGGTCGGCGATGTGTACCGGCCGCTCAGCCGCCTCATCAACCAGTACGCAATCGCTGAGCGAGAGGCGCACCGCCGCACCCGCAGCTTTCTGCGCAGGCAGGGCGACCAACCATCGCCGTTCGTGATCGGTGTTGCGGGTTCGGTTGCAGTCGGTAAGTCGACCGTTGCGCGCATTCTGCGCGACATGCTCGCCCGCTGGCCAGAAACCCCGGGCGTGCAGCTCATCACTACCGACGGTTTTCTCTACCCGAACGCCGAGCTCGAGGCACGCGGCATTGCTCATCGCAAGGGCTTTCCCGAGTCATATGACCGGCGCGCACTGCTTCGCTTCGTCACCCAGGTGAAGTCTGGGGCTGCAGAGACCAAGGTGCCGCACTACAGCCACCTGACCTACGACATTGTGCCTGGCGAGTTCACCGTGGTGAAGCGGCCCGATATTCTCATCGTTGAGGGTCTCAACGTATTGCAGCCCGCCTCTATGCAGCATCCGCTCGCGGTGAGTGATCTCTTCGACTTCTCTGTGTACGTTGATGCGCGCACCGCCGACATTGAGAACTGGTTTACCAGCCGTTTTCTTCGACTCAAAGACCAGGCCTTCAGCAACCCCAACTCTTACTTCAGGCGCTTCGCCACGCTCGATGAAGAGGCAGCACGTGGCCTCGCGCATGAGTATTGGAAGGGCATCAACGAGCCGAATCTCGTTGAGAACATTCGCCCCACCAGGGCTCGCGCCTCGCTCGTGCTGCGCAAAGAGGCCGACCACCGCGTGCAGAAGGTCTTACTGCGGAAGATCTGATCGCGTTGTCTAGCGGCACTGGCGCCCGGCTGCCCTGATGCCCGGCTGCCCTGCTGCCCTGCTGCCCTGGCAGCCTCCCTACCGTGAATCCTGCCCCCGTCATCTCCTCGAGTGGATAGGAAACCCGCGAGTGGATAGGAAACCCGCGAGTGGATAGGAAACCCGCGAGTGGACCCCTTATCTACCGGGGTTTAGCAACACACTCGATGACTTCCTATCCATTCGACGAACAGACGATGCGATGCTCACCTTTCAGCAGCACAACGGCAAGCTGCGATTAGCGCGCGGGATCGCGGCTACGCCCCAATCAAGCCCGAGTGTGGGCTTGCGCGATGCGCTGCTTACAGCGACTTGGTGCCAGTGAAGTTTGGCCGTCGCTTCTCTTGAAACGCCGAAAAACCCTCACGGTAGTCGGTGGTATCGCAGAGCGCGGCCTGCGCCCGGTTCTCGTTGCTCATCGACGCCCACAGACCGACACGCTGGTCGCGAAGCTCTGCGACCAGCTGCTTCGAAGCGAGAAAGGCTTGGGTCGCACCCTGTGCGGCCTTCGCCGCTACCGCACGGGCGGCGGGCAGCACCTCGTCATCGGGCAGCGCCTGCGAGAATAGCCCGCCTGCCACTGCTTCTGCACCCGACATCAGACGCCCCGTATAGATCAGGTCGAGGGTGCGGTGTGCCCCCAGTCGCTCGAAAAACAGTGCGTGGCCGCCAGAGTCAAGGGTTGCACCAAGGTTTGCAAACGGACTGCCTATTTTCGCCGACTCCGCAACATAGACCACATCGGTCGCAATCAGCAGCCCGAGGCCGACGCCAAGGCACGCCCCATGAGCAACAGCAAAGGTGGGAGCCGGAAACTCGCTCATCTTCTTCATCAGAGGTTCGATGAGCCCCTCGAGGTAGCCAATCACGTCGTCTTCACGAGGATCAACGCCCGAAATATCACGACCCGCGCAGAACGCGCGGCCCTCGCCACGAAGCAGCAGGGCGCGCACTCCCGCCGCGGCCGCTTCGTCGTAGGCGGCCGAGAGCTCGGCAACCGCCTCTGGCCCGAGCGAGTTCAACTTCTCGGGCGCGTCGAGCACAATCTCTGCGACGCCGTTCTCGATGGTGAGTGTGATCACGTGCTGCCCCCTATGCGTCGAAGTCGACGACAATGCGGTCTGAGGTGGGGCGAGATTGGCAGGTCAGCACGTAGCCGCGCTCGATCTCGTCGGGTTCAAGCGCATAGTTCTCGTGCATGTTCACGCTGCCCTCGACGACACGGGCGCGGCAAGTGCCGCACACCCCGCCGGCACATGCGAAGGGCACGTCGGGCCTCACGCGCAGTGCAGCGTTCAACACGGTCTCATTCGCGCTCACCGGGCTCTCGACCGCGGCAGAGGTGCCGTCGAGCGTAAAGTCAATCGTGAAGGTCTTCTCGCCCGCCTGAATGGTGATGTCACGAGCGCGAGGCGCCTGCTCCCCCGGTTCTCCGGTGGTAAACAGTTCGAATCGAATGTGCGACTCGCCAACGCCGAACTCCGACAGCAGATCACGGGTCAACTGCACCAGCTCGAAGGGGCCGCAGAGCACCCACTCATCGACTCGAGAGGTCGGCACAATCGAGGTCAGCAGCACACGCAGTTTCTCTTCATCGAGGCGGCCAGACATAATCGGGGCCGAACGCTGCTCGCGTGAGAGCACGTGGTGCAGTGCGAGACGGTCGGGATAGCGGTCTTTCAGTTCAGCGAGCTCTTCGACAAACATCACGTCGAGCGACGACCTATTCGTATAAATAAGGTCGAATCGTGCGGTCTTACTCTGTTCGAGTACCCGGTGCGCCATGGTGATGATTGGGGTGATGCCTGAACCGGCAGCAATGCCCACCACCTGCTTGCCCTCAAGCTCGTCAAGCTTCGAGGTGAATGTGCCCTGCGGCGTCATCACTTCGATCGTTTGACCGG
>JAPXTT010000090.1:0-5339 GCA_033812395.1 Leucobacter sp.
AGATTGTGTAGTCAAGGCCCGACGCCCGAATCGCCTCTTCCGCGGCCCACTTTGACTCATGGTACGGTGAGCCGCAGTCGGGACGCGCCCGCAAAAAGCTCAGCATCACGATCTTTTTGACACCAGCACGCTTCGCCGCCTCGATCACGGCGAGTGTGCCCCTCACGTGCACACGATCGTAGGTCTGATCGCCGATCTCGCAGTTGATGCCTGCGCAGTGGGCAACCACGTCACACCCCGCAAACGCTGCGGCGAGCGCGCTGACGTTGTCGACATCGATGCCGGTGCGGCGTGAGATCACCGCGGGGTTCTCGAAGCGCCTGGCCAGGTGCCGCCCTACGAAGCCGGTACCGCCAGTGATTGCAATGCGAGGTGCCGTCATAGTTCGAGCCTAACCCCCAGCTCTCAGAACTTCTGGGCGAGAGCGTGAGCAGAGCCGAGTAGGCTCGTTGCATGACCCAGCCGAAGGTGCCGGCGGCAGACCAGACGCTGCGCATTCTGAACTTGCTCGCAGCCGCCCGTGGGCCGATGCCTGCCAGCATGATTGCCGCGCAGCTCGAGCTGCCCCGATCTACCGTCTACCACCTGCTTTCAGCGCTGCAAGAGCACGGTTTCGTGATGCACCTGCCTGAAGAGCGTCGCTACGGCCTGGGCCTCGCAGCCTTCGAACTGAGCTCGGCTTACACCCGGCAAGAGCCGCTCGCCCGCATCGGCCGCCCCCTCATCGTGTCGCTCGTTGACCGTCTCGGTTTCAGCGGGCACCTTGCGGTGCCACACGGTCGCGACGTGCTGTACATCGTCGAGGAGCGGGCGAAGGGCGCCCCGGCGCTCATCACCGACGTGAATGTTCGCCTGCCAGCGCACCTCACGGCAAGCGGCCGTGCGATCTTATCTGTGCTACCGAAAGCACAGTTGCGTGCCCTGTTTCCTGATCGAGACGCGTTCGTGCACCGCAGCGATACCACCGCCGAGCTGCCCGAGAGTGAGGTAATCGATCGCTACTCGCGCCTGCGGTCGGTGCTCGATGCAACGACCACGCGCGGCTTCGCCGTAGAGCGCGGCACGGTAACCCCCGGATTTTCATCGGTTGCGGTGCCAGTGCTCGATCACCGCGACTGGCCGGTTGCGGCAATCGCAGTAACGTTTCGTGACGATGAGGTGCCCGAGGATCGCCTCGCCACTCTCGCCACCGAGGTGCGGGGGGCGGCGAGCACGCTTTCTTCGCGAATTCACGGGAGGGCGAAACAGGAGTGAAGCACGCCGGGCAAACCGTGTCATGTGCTCTCGCACCCCGAGCCAGCGCCTACCGTTTGCGGTCTGCCCTCGCGCCAATCGCTCGAAGCGCGCCCAGGATCGCCACGAGATCGACCAACTCTTGCATCCAAGCACCCAGCAGGGCCGGCAAGAAACCGAACGCAGCAACAAGCATCAGTGCGATGCTCAGCAGAATTCCCATCCAGATGCTCTGCAGTGCGATGCGCACCGTGTCGCGGCCGATGCGCACGGCGTCGGCAACCCCCGAGATCGTGTCGAACCGGTTGACCACGTCGGCAGACTCGCTCGCGGCTGTCGCACCCCGTGCCCCCATGGCGAAGCCCACATCGGCAGCCGCAAGCACCGGTGCGTCGTTGAGCCCGTCGCCTGTCATCAGGAGCGGGCGAGGGGTGACCGATGCTGCGATCTGCACTTTACTCGCGGGCGTGCACTCGGCGTGCACCTCTTCGATGCCGAGCTCGTCAGCGACCGCCTGCGCCGTTGCAGCTACGTCACCCGTCACAATGAGCATGCGCTCGATGCCCAAACCGTGCAGCTTGCGCACGGTTTGAGCTGCCTCTGGTCGCAACGAATCACGCATAACGAGTGCACCGACAAAGCGGTCACTGAGGGCCACGTAGATTGCAAGCTCGCCTGCCTCAAGGGTGACCCGCTCGAGGCCGACAGCGGCCTCGGCAACCCAGGCGGGCTTGCCGACTCGCACGATGCCGGCTGCCCCATCGAGTGCGGCCTCAACGCCGTTAGTTGCATGCTCGGTTGCTTCACTCATTGCGAGGACAGGCAGGCTGCGCTCCTTTGCTGTCTGCACAATTGCCGCTGCGAGCACGTGCGAAGAGTAGACCTCGGCGCTCGCTGCGAGTTGCAATAACTGATCTTCGGTAAAGCCGCTTGCAACCTCAATTCTAGTCAGCGTGGGATGCCCCGACGTGAGCGTGCCCGTCTTGTCGAAAGCTGCAGACTTCACTCTTGCGAGCTGTTCGAGCGTGCCGCCCCCCTTCACAATCAGGCCGTGCTTCGCAGCGCGGCTCATGCCGCCCAAAAACGCGACCGGTGCGGCGATCAACAGCGGGCAGGGGGTCGCAACCACGAGCACCTCGGCGAAACGGGTAGCGTCGCCGCTCACCGCCCAGGCGATAGCCGCGATGGTGAGTGACAAGACGGTGAAGGGCAGAGCATATCGGTCTGCAAGTCGTACTGTCGGCGCCTTACTTTCTTGCGCGCGCTGCACGAGTTTGACGATCTGCTGATATTGGCTGTCGACAGCCAGCGTGTTGGCGCGCAGGTGAATCGCACTCGAACCGTTCACGACCCCGCTTGCGACGACCTCGCCTGAGCTTCGCTCGACGGGTAAGCTCTCACCGGTCAGCGATGATTCGTCGAAGCTGGCTGACGGTGAGAGTAGCACCGCATCGACCGGCACCACTTCGCCAGCCCGAACCAGCAACGTGTTGCCGATGCCGATTTCATCAACTGGCACAACTTCGAGCTGTTCAGATGCCCCGGGCTCGTTCGAGAGCTCGCCGAGCACTCGAGTAGCCGATCTGGGCGCCCGGTCGAGCAGTGCAACGAGTTCGCGCTTTGATCGGTTCTCTGCATAGTGCTCAAGAGCCTCGCCACCAGTGAGCATGAGCACCACGACAAGCGCGGCCCAAGGCTCACCGACGAGCACCGCGGCCGTAATCGCCGTGACCGCCAAAATGTCGAGGCCGAAGTTGCCGCGCAGAATCGATCGCACCATCTGCACTGCCTCCCAGAGTGCAATGCAGAGGGCGTACCCGCCTACAATCCATGACGCAACGCCGTGTGCGGGCGTGGCGAGCAGTAACAGCCCAACGGCAGCGACGAGCAGCGTCGCAGCAACGAGTGGATATGCACGAATCGCCCGCTTCAGTTGTCTCATGCTTCATATTCTGCCGGGAGCCACCGACAAACGAGAAATAGGCAAGGCTAGCCACAGCTTGTTCAGAATGTTGGGTCGCGTTGACTTCGTCTACGCGGGATCGCGGCTTTTTTTCAGCGCCTGCTGCAAACCCGCGGCATCACACTATGCAATGCGCTGCCCCTTGCGCCAGACTGCCGAGGTCAGCGGCATGCCCGGCCGGTAGGCAAGGTGTGTCACCGAGGGCGCGTCAAGCAGCTGCAGGTCGGCACGTGAACCCGGCGAGATCACGCCGACGCGCGCCTGCGAGGCGCCGAGCGGGTCAGCCCAGCCGTCTTCGTGCATTTCCAGAGCAATCGCACCACCGAGCGTGGCCGCCCGCACCGCCTGCTGCACGGTGAGCCCCATCTGCAACACCGCGGTCGCGACACAGTAGCTCATCGAGTTCGTGTATGACGTGCCAGGGTTGCAGTTCGATGCGATAGCGATGGTAGCCCCGGCCTCGAGAAGCCGCTTTGCCGGGGCGAGAGGCATCCGCGTCGACAGATCGCACGCTGGCAGCACTGTCGCCACGGTGCCCCGCTTCCCAGCGCCGTTAGCCCAATCGGCCCAGGACCCGGCGAGCGCCTCAACGTCTTCGTCGGTCAAGAACGCAAGGTGGTCGACGCTGAGCGAGCCGTGCTCGACCGCGAGCTGAGCGCCTGGGCCATGCCCGAGCTGGTTGCCGTGCACTCGCGTCGCGAGCCTTTTGGCCCGTGCCGCTTCCAGTACCCGCGCAGAGGCCTCGCCATCGAACGCCCCGGTCTCGCAGAACACATCGACCGCGCTCACGTGTGGTGCGACGGCATCGAGCATCGGGCCAACCACCAGGTCAAGATATTCGCCTGCGTCAGCACCCGCCGGCACTAGATGCGCACCGAGGAATGTAACCGCATCGGCACTCTCACCCGCGATGCGCGCGCTGCGCAGCTCGTCTGCGACGGTGAGCCCGTAACCGGTCTTGGTCTCAAAAGTGGTCGTGCCGCCCCGTCGCCCCTCGGCGACGAGGCGCTCGAGGTTGGCGGCGAGCTGCGAGTCACTCGCCTCGCGCGTCGCGTTCACCGTCACATTAATGCCGCCAGCGGCATATGACTGCCCCGCCATGCGCGCCTCGAACTCGGCGGTGCGATCGCCCGCAAACACCATGTGCGTGTGCGAATCGACCCAGCCCGGCAGCACCGCCCGCCCAATCGCATCGAATCGCTCGTCGGCAGCGGGCGCACTACCGGCAGGCCCAACCCATGCCACTCGATCGCCCTCGACCACCACGGCGGCATTGTGAATGCGGCCACCGACCCCCTCACTGAGCGTTTCGTCGTTCGTGGTCAGTTCGCCGATGTTGTCGATCAGCAGTGTGCTCATGTCTCTACCTTTGCATATGGTGCAAGCGCTCGGGTCTTTACGTTCAAACGTTCGGGCAGCGGGTGGCAGGGGTCGGGAGCCGGGCAACGACTGTTCGGCATTCGCCCCACTTCGCCGAGTGGATAGGAAACTCGCGAGTGGATGGCCTAACCACGGCAGTTAAGGTATCCACTCGCGGGTTTCCTATCCAATCGGCAAAACGCGGAGACAGGAGCAAGCCTCAGAGGAACCCCGAGGCCCCTGGACGACGCGTCAAAACCGACAGATAAGGATCCTGGGGCAAGTTTCCCGATTCTGTCGCTTTTGCGAATTGGAGGTATGCGATCATGCATACCTCCAATTCGCAATGTCGCGATGGAACCGGGAAAGTTGTTCCAGGCTCCGGCTCAGTCGCGATGGAATTTGAAAGCTGTGTTCGGGTTCCGTGACTCCTACCAGGCGCGCTCAGTGTTGCGAATGGTGGGTTCGATCGGCACGCGCACCCCACGCTCGGCGGCAACCTCGGCGGCGCGCTCGTAGCCCGCGTCGACGTGGCGGATCACGCCCATGCCCGGATCGTTGGTGAGCAGTCGCTCGAGCTTCTCAGCTGCGAGTTCGGTGCCGTCGGCAACCGACACCTGACCGGTGTGAATAGAGCGGCCGATGCCCACGCCGCCACCGTGATGAATCGACACCCAGGTCGCTCCCGAAGACGCGGCGGTGAGGGCGTTCAGCAGCGGCCAGTCGGCAATCGCGTCGCTTCCGTCAGCCATCGCTTCGGTCTCACGGTAGGGCGATGCGACCG